>JBBSAF010000087.1:0-9781 GCA_038252525.1 Tepidisphaerales bacterium | reverse complement strand
TCTTTGTTGGTGTTTGTGTTGGGGGGTGTGCTGGGGGGGGGGGGGGGGGGGCCGGGCTTTTGGGTGGGGGCAGTGTGGGCTTGTCTTCAACTCGCAACCCGCAACCCGCAACCTCCTCCCTCATTTTCCAAACAATTCCTTGCCGGTCCACTGGTCGATCCACTGTTGCACGCGGGGTTGGTCGGCTTGGATTTCGAGGCTGCGGCGCCAGATGGCGACGGCGCCGGCTTTTTTCTCCTCGTCGAGCTCCAGCCCGGATTTGTATTGGTTGATGAGGACCAATCCCATCTGGTTCATGGCCGGGTAGTAGCGCGGGGTGATCTTGAGGGCCAGGTTGTACTGGCGAAGGGCCTCGTCGGGGTGGTTGGCGGCGAAATGGGCGTCGCCGAGGCGTTTGTGCCCGAGGGCGGAGTCCTGCAGTTGCAGGGCGCGCTGGAAGACGGCGATGGCGGCGGCGGGTTGGTTTTGCACCAGCAGATTGGCGCCGTAGTTCAGAAGTGTCGCGGCTTGGTTGGAATCGAGCTCGAGGCTCTTGAGATACGCCTTTTGGGCCTCGGCGTATTCGGTGCGGGCGTCGAGGACGACCGCGAGGTTGGCGAAGGCGGCGGCGGACTTGGGGGCGTATTCGGTGGCGCGTTTGGCGAAGGCCAGGGCCTTGTCGAGTTCGTTGAGCGAAACGTAGACGATGGCGAGATTGGAATTGGCGCCGGGATCGGCGGGCTTGAGCCGCAGCGCGTCGAGATACACCCGGGCGGAATCGGCGAGCCGGTTGACCATCTGGTAACATAGGGCCAGGTTGTAGTGGTTGTCGAACCAGTAGGGGTCCATGCGGACCAGGGCCTCGTATTGGTCGGTGGCCTGCGGATAGTCGTTGTCGTCGCGGTAGATGCGGGCCAGCAGGTTGCGGGCCATGGTGAGCTTGGGGTTGGCGGCGATGGCGTCGTGCAGGGCTTGGACGGCGCGGGACTTGTCGCCCTGGTCGTAGGCTTTCACGGCGGCGATGTAGGTGTCGATGGCGACGGGGCGGTTGGGATCGACGGGCGTGCCGGCCGACGGGGCGTGGGACCGGGGCGCGCAGGCGACGGCGAGGGCCAACAAGGCGGCGAGGGCGAGATGGAGGGGGCGTGGTGTCATGTTGACCTCATCGGACCGATCGGCGAGTCGGTTTGGTCCGGTCGGTGGGACTATAAGGGCGTCGGGGACGGCGGGCAAACGGACAAAGCCCGTCGGCATGGGGGTTGCTGCACGGGAGGTGGTTGACCGTTCGGGCGGATTGCACCTAACATCGCCTTGGTGCGGCGGTGTCGGCGGAGCTCTTCGGGCCGGCGGATTGCACTTGCTGGAGGTTTGCCCTTGCGCCTACTCATCGCCATTCCGGTTTACAACGAGATCAAATACGTCGGGCACGTGTTGGACAAGATCCGGCGGGTATATCCCGAACTCTTGGTTGTCGACGACGGCAGCACCGACGGGACGGCCGAATACCTGACGACCCGCGCGGATTTGCAGGTGCTGCGGCACGGGGTGAACCAGGGGTATGGCCAGAGCCTGATCGACGCGTTTTATTACGCCGATTCGCTGGGGTACGACTGGGTCATCACCATGGACTGCGACGAGCAGCACGAGCCCGAGCGCATCCCGGACTTCGTGAGGGAGATCGAAACCGACCGGTGGGATCTCATCAGCGGGTCGCGGTATCTGAGGCCGGAGATGGAGGGGGATTTGCCGCCGGGGGATCGCCGGACGATCAACGCGACGCTGACCACGGTCATCAACGACCTGTTCAAGGTGACGTTGACCGACACGTTCTGCGGGTTCAAGGCCCACCGGGTGTCGGCGATGCGGAAAGTGAAACTGACGCAGACGGGCTATGCGTTTCCGATGCAGCTTTGGCCGCAGGTGTTCGGCAACCGCCTGCGGGTGACGGAGATCCCGGTGAAGCTGATCTACAACGATCCGACGCGGCATTTCGGGGGGGCCCTGGATGATGCGGGGCATCGGTTGCAACATTATCTGGACGTGCTGTGCGCGGAGGTGAAGAAGCTCCCGGCGCCGGGGAACGGGACGGTGATGGCGGCGTCGAAGACGACGATGGCGACGGTGATGGGCGCGTCGTCGGCGCCGAGCGCGTCGGCTGCATCCGTCACGTCGGCGGGTCCGTCGGCGGCGGCGAAATTGTGCGGGTGCGGGTGTTCGTGACCGGCGATATCCGATCGCCGGGGACCGGCGGATGGGGCGATGAGCGGGACGATGGGACGATACGAGGAATGGAAAGCGCCCCGAGAGGATGGCCAGTGGCTGATTTGGCCGGCGGCCGATGAACTGTTGCGCCAGACCGAGGCCAACCACGCGCGGCTGTCGGGGTGCGGGGCGGTCATCCAGGGCGTGGCGTTGTCGGATTTACGGAAAATGATGCGGGGGTATCTGGGGCATGACGATGCCAAGCCGCTGATCGCCACGGGGCACCAAACCGAGCTTTATCACCCCGGTGTGTGGGTGAAGAATGTGCTCATCGACCGGGTGGCGCGTCGGCTGGGGGGGGATGCGGCGCACTTTTCGGTGGACACCGACGCGCCCAAGCACCTCAATATCCAATGGCCGGGGGGTGTGGCGGCGCTGACGGACGATCCGGCGGCGGTCACCGCGCCTTGGAGCGGGCTATTGGCATCGCCCACCCCGGCACATCTGCTGGGCGTGCGCGAACGGGTGGCGACGGCGGCCGAAGGGTGGTCGTTCACCCCGATGTTCGAGGGGTTTTTCGATTCGATGCGCCGGCTGGCGATGCAAGAGGTCGAGCTGGCGCCGGCGCTGGCCAACTCGCTGCATTTTTTGGATTGGGAGCTCGGATTGCGTCACCAGGCGCTGGTGGCGTCGCCGCTGTGGTCGGCCGCGGCGTACCTGGTGTTCACGCATCACCTGATCGCGCGGGCGACGGAATTGGCGGGGGATTACAACGCGAGCCTGGCGGATTTCCGGCGAGAACACGGGATCGACGATCCGGGGCGCCCGATGCCGGACTTGGCCGTCGGTCCCGAGTCCTGCGAGACCCCGTTTTGGCTGGATGACCTGGCCGGGGACCAACGCGGGCGACTGACAGTGGAGCGAATGGGGCAACGGTGGACGCTGCGGCGTGGGGAGGAGGCATTCGCCTTCGATCCCGACGCCGAGGGGTGGTCGGCGGCGCGGGAGTTGGGGACGTTCTTGCGACAGGCGCGGCTGCGAATCAGCCCGCGGGCGCTGACGCTGACGATGTTCCTGCGGCTGGTGACGGTCGATCAATTCGTGCACGGCATCGGCGGCGGGCGATACGACCAGGTGTGCGACCGGCTGATCGAACGGCATTTCGGAATCGACCCGCCGGGCTTTGCGGTGACGACGGCAACGCTGTTTTTTCCCGAGGCGGTCGGGCGGTCGCGGGTGTGCCTGCCGTGTTTGGCGATGGAGGGGCATCATCTGCGGCATGGCGTATTGGGGGAGGAAAAGAGGGAGATGGTGCGGGCGATCGGGGCGGCGCCGCGATACGGGGTGGAGCGGCAGCTCTTGTTCCGGCAAATGCACCATAGGCTGGATGAGGCGGCGGATTCGGAGGCCATCAAGGCGTTCGAGAGGAGATTGGCCGAGGCGCGGCGGGAGGCGGAGCGCGATGCCGAGGTGTTCGATCGGGAGCTGTTTTATGCGATCCAGCCGGCCGAGAGGCTGGAGGGGTTGATCGAGGCCTATCGGCGGGCGATGGGGGGATAGGGGCGGGATCGCGGAGGTCGCGTAGGTCGCGGAGGGGGCAAAGATCGCAAAGGGGCAAAGATGACAAAGACGAAGGGTCGGTGGCGGGGCCGAGGCGACCGATGCGGGGAGGTTTCATGGGGCGGGGGCGTCTCGTCCCATGTTTTCAACGTAACAATGGGACGAGGGAAATTGGGGGAGAACATAAGTTGACCCTGTTTACGCGATCTCCGCCTCGGCCTCGTCCGGGGGACATCACCGGGCGAAACTGGGTGTGGAGGTTGTGAAAACCCCCGTTGAGCGCCATCCTCCTCGGATTGAACTGGAAAAGCGGGGGCGAGGCGCCCCCGCGACGTGGAAACCACGGGGGCTCGCCGGTGACTTGTGTATAGCAACGGGGCGCCCCCGCGACACGAGAACCACGGTGATCGGCCGGCGACTTGCGTAGGACCACGAGGACGATACGCCTTCGCCATGGGGAGGGCGTCATTTTTCGACTTGCGGGGCGGTCCGGGCGACGTAACGCATGATTTGTTCGTCGGCGTCGGTCCAGGCGCGGTCGCGGCGGGCGAAGACGCGCTGGGCGACCTCGATGGCCTTGTCCAGGCGATAGGGTTCGCGGGTGTCGTCGGTGCAGTAGGTGTAGCTGGGGGTGAACGCCGGGATGAATCCGTCGCACGCGACCATGCCGGAAAAGCCGACATAGCTCCCGGCCACCAGCGTGGTGTTGATGGCGGTCTTGGCGTGGTCGCCGATCATCGAACCCAGGAACCGCCGCCCGGTGGGCAGCGCGCGCTCGCCGAGGTGGGCTGTGATTTCGCCGTAGGTGTTCTTGAGATTGCTGGTGGTGGTTCCGGCGCCGAGATTGACCCATTTGCCAACGTAGCTGTCGCCGAGGAAACCGTGGTGGGCCTTGTTGGAATAGCCGAGGATGACGGAGTTGGCCACCTCCCCGCCGACGCGGGACATCATGCCGACGCTGCATCCGCCCTTGATGTTCGACAGCGGCGAGACGCGAACGTAAGGGCCGAGAAAACACGGGCCTTCGATGACGCTGTTGGCGCCGACGGTCACGTGCTCATCGAGGACGATGGGGCCTTTGGACGCGTCGAGCACCACGCCGGGCTTGAGCGTCACCCCGTCGCCGATCCAGATCTCGTCGGGGTTGACCAAGTGAAACGGCCCGGCCGGCTTGGCGGCGGGCTTGCCGCGAAATCGCGTGGAATCCTCGATGAGCGATTCCTCGTTCCAACTGACCAGATCCCACAGCGACTGCGCCATGCGGGTCTGCTGCATCATCTGCGGCAGTTCCAGCAGCTTCATCCATTTGTCGGTGCGGTTGAGGACATCCGAGGGGGAGAGGCCGGGGCAGATGGCGAAGGCGGTGCGGACGAACTTCTCGTCGTCGAGATCGACGGCCGGCTCGTTGGGGTATTCAAAGAGCTGTAAATGGAGGGTTCGGCCGGAGCAGATGAGGGCCGGCTGGTCGTCGAGGGGCTGGTTGACCGCGACGGGCAGGTCGAGCTTGGGGGCGATGCGATCGCGGCAGTAGGTCTCGAACTCGGGGCGCACCCAGAGCGTCAGACGGTCGGGCTTGAGATGGCGGATTTGCTTGGCCAACAGGGTGGTCATGCCGGTGGCCAGGGAGAACACCGGCCGGCTAAGTGAGAGGGGGAGGAATCGGTTCCAGAGTTGTCCTTCGAAGATGACTGCGTGCATGGGAACATCATACCCGGGTGACGGTCGCGGGGTCACGGGGAATCGGCGAAATGAAAACCGAGGAAACCGGACTGCTTGCCACCCCCACGCCGCCGCCCTATTCATGTCGCGGAGGCGCCCGGCCATCGTTGTCATGTGGATTTTTCGCCCCCCACCGGGGGCGCCGCCGCGCTTTCCCATGTCGCGTGGGCGCCTCGCTCGCGTCCAACGGCTTAACCGGCGCCGATGGGGTTTGGAGGTTGTGAAACCCCCGTGCAGCGCCGTCGTCACCGGCTCGGAGTGGGAAGGCGGCGACGAGGCGCCCCGCGACATGAGAGCGACGGACGACTTGTGCATGACAACGGCGTCGAGGCACCCCCCCGCCACGATAGGAGCGTGGAAAGAGACCGTGACGATGGCGCCGTCGCTGGCGTCGGACGCCCTCGTCGCTACAAATGGGGGCGATGAGGATTTACACGCGGACGGGCGATGACGGGACCACCGGGTTGATCGGCGGACAGCGCGTCGCCAAGTGCGATGCCCGGATCGACTGCTACGGCACGATCGACGAGCTCAACGCCGCGCTGGGGCTGGCGGCGGTGGCGATGGACGAGGGCGAGGCGATGCTCGTCGAGGTGCGGCAGGTCCAAAACGATCTGTTCGTGCTGGGATCGCACCTGGCGGCGCCGGATCCGGAATCCGCGGCGATGATGCTGCCGGAGCTCGGCGAGGCGCTGATCGAGCGGCTGGAGCGGCAGATCGACGCGGCCGAGGAGCGATTGCCTCCGCTGCGGGCGTTCGTGCTGCCTGGGGGGACCGAGGCGTCGGCGCGGCTGCATGTGGCCCGGACGATCTGCCGTCGGGCCGAGCGCCTGCTGACGGCATTCGCGGCGACGCATCCGATCCCCGAACCGGCGCTGCGATATGTCAACCGCCTGAGCGACTGGCTGTTCGTGATGGCGCGGCTGGCGAATCTCCGGCGCGGGGTCGAGGATGTGCCGTGGAGCAAATGAGGGGGCCGGGGAGCCGGGTGTCTGGGCACCGGGCGCCAAGGCGCCGGCGACCCAGGATGATCGCCTTGAACACCGGACCCGGCGGTCGGACAATGCGCTCATGCTCGTGATCGGCCAGAAGAAGCTGCGAGACGCCGGCGCCAAGGATTTGTCCGTGCGACAGGCGCTGGCGATTTGGCCTTTGGCGCCCGAGAACGCCGATTGGCGCGATTTGATGGACGTGCGCAAGACCTTTCCCCATGCCGATGGTGTAAGATTGAAAAGCGGCCTGGTCGTGACCGTCTTCAACGTCAAGGGCAACAACTTTCGGCTGTTGACGTGGATTGATTACGGCGTGGGAACGATCGAGGTGTTGGAGATACCGGGTCACACGGCCTACAGCCGCGAATCGTGGAAATCGAGGTATTGATTATGGCTTCCATCGTCGGCAGTCGCCGCGGTTCGACGGATCCCTATATGGAGTTGGTGCGGGCGTTTCCGCTGCGCCCGATCCGCCGGGAGGCGATGGCCGCCGCCGGGCGCGGGATCCTGCGAGGTTTGGCGGGGCGCGACGATCCGGCGGCGAACGATTACAAATACGTGCTGGCGTCGTTGGTGGCCGACTACGAGCGATGGGCGGGGCATCTTCCCGAAAAAGAGGATGTGACGGCGACGGAGCTGATACGCCGACTGTTGGATGAACGGGGGGTGTCGGTCGATCAATTGGCCGAACAAGTGGACGTTTCGCCGGGGGCGTTGGCGGACATGCTGGAAGGCCACTGCGATTGGTCGCGGTCGGCCATGGTCGGGGTGTGCGGGTTTTTCGGGCTGCGACCGGAGTTGTTCCTGCGATGATGACGCCCGCGGCGCACGGAGGCGCCGGTTCACGAGACGGAAACGGATGTCCGAAGACCCACTTGTCAACCCGACCGCGCCCGGTTCGCCGGCGTCGCCGTTGGTTCCGGCCAATGCGGACGGCGGCGCCGCGAGCGCAGCCCCTTCGTCGTCGGGCGGGTCGTTTTTGGGGCATGCGAAATTGGTGGGGTTGCTGACGCTGCTCAGCCGGGTGGTGGGGCTGGGGCGGGAGGTGGTGGCGAGCCATTTCATCGGGGCGGGACTGGTGGGATCGGCGTTCAGCATCGCGTTCACCGTGCCCAATTTGTTCCGCAAGCTCTTCGGCGAGGGGGCGTTGTCGGCGGCGTTCATCCCGCTGTATGCCCAGTCATTGAAGGCCGACGAGGTCGAGGCGCGGGCGTTCGCGGCGACGGCGATCAACCTGCTCGTGGCGATCCTCCTGGGGATCACCATCGTCGGCGAAGGGGCGCTGGTGGCGCTGCTGTATTGGATCGACGGGGCGAGGGTGGACCTGGCGCTGGCGATCAAGCTCACCATCGTGATGCTGCCGTATGTGGTGCTGATCTGCGGGGGGGCGCTGCTCAGCGGGGTGCTCCAGGTCCACAGGCGATTCGGACCGCCGGCGCTGGCGCCGGTCGTGCTGAACCTCTGCCATATCGCGGTGGTGCTGATCGGCGCGACGATCCTCGGCATCCGCGCCAAATCGAGCGGGCCGGCGGTCGTCGCCCTGCAAACCACGCTGGCGTATTGGCTGGCGGGAACGGTCCTGCTGGCAGGGGCGCTGCAGGTGGCGATCCTGCTTCCGGCGCTGAAACAGGTGGGGTTCCGGTTCGCGTTCGTGCGCCATTGGTGGACGCCGACGGTCAAACGGATGGTGCGGCTGTCGATCCCGGTGGCCATCGGCGCCGGCGTGCTGCAAATCTCGGTGTTGATGGACAAGGGACTGTCGGCGCTCCTGATGCACGGCGTGGCGCCGGACGGATCGGCCATCACGACCTTCGACCTATTCGGCCATGTCATCCGTCTGCCAATGGAGCTCGGCGCCCCCGCCCGGCTGTATTACGCGCAGATCCTGTATCAATTCCCGCTGGGGATTTTCGCCATCGCGCTGGCCACGGCGATCTTCCCGGCCCTCAGCGCCGATGCCATGAACACCGACCGCACGCGATTCAAATCCGTGCTCCGCCAAGGCATCGAGGCGTCGATGTGGGAGGGATTGCCCGCGAGCGTGGGGTTGGTGCTGGTGGCCGAGCCCACGGCGCGGCTGCTGTTCCAGCACGGGCAGGTGTCGGCCCACGACGCGACGTTGATCGCGCGCTCGGTGATGTTCTACGGCGCGGCGGTGTGGGCGTTCAGCCTGCAACAAATCCTCAGCCGGGCGTACTACGCGCTGCACGACACGACGACGCCGCTGGTGATGAGCATCGTGACGCTGGGGGTCAATCTGCTGGTGGAATTGCCGCTGGTTTGGACGCCCTTGGCCGAGGCGGGAATGGCGGCCGGGACATTGGCGAGCTTCTCGGTGCAAGCGGTGGTGATGCTGTGGCTGCTGGACCGACGGGTCGGGGGGTTGGGGCTGGGCGCGAGCATCAAACCGATCGGCAAGATGCTGGTGGCGACGGCGCTGATGGCCGGGGCGTGTTTGTTGGCGCGGCATTCATCGCTGTATCCGAGCGGCGCCGGTCGGTCGGTATGGCTGGGGCAACTGGGGCTGATGGTGGGCGTGGGGGCGGTGGTCTACGTCATCGCGTGCGCCGCGATGGGAATGGCGATTTTGGATCACCTGCTGCCCAAGCGGATGCGGCGGAAAACGGGCATGGCCGGAAGTCGGTGATTGCCACCTTGCATGGGGGGCGATATCGTCTGCCAAGGTGAAACCGTCCGGGCCGGCAATTCGCCTTCCTCGTTTGATGGTCGGGATCGCGGGGCGCCATGTTGACGCAAATCGAGGTGGATCGGCTTTTGGGTCTCGCCAAGCGTTTGGCCAAGGATGGGGAATTGCTTTTTCCGGGACGCGGGGAGCGGGCGTCCTACGATCTGGTTTCCACCGACGGACGCGAGAGGTTCATTGCGGACGTCAACCGCGGGCGCTTCATTTTGGGCAAATGCACCTACCAGGAACGATATAATGTCACGGAGGTGTTGCTCCGGTTGGATGTGGATGGACCACCCCACGAAAATCCCGACGGCTCGGTCATGCGTTGCACCCCCCTGCACGTGTGGCGCGCCGATGCGTCCGACAAATGGGCCATCGAATTGCCCGAAGGAACCTTTCCCCGGTTGTCCGACCCGGTGGCGACGCTGCGGGATTTCCTGGCTTATTGCAATGTGACGCACATTCCATCCATCGTCACGGAGATGTTTTGATGAGCGTGGCGCGACCCCTGAATCTCGTTGACCAATATGTGGACTGGCTGCGCGCCCGCTTCGAGCAGCGGTCCGTCGATGGCATCGTGGAGATCACGACGCCCTTCCTGGACCGACACAACGATTACCTGCAAATCCATGTCGAACCG
>JBBSAF010000086.1:0-9794 GCA_038252525.1 Tepidisphaerales bacterium | reverse complement strand
TTCACCAGCCGGTCCTGATGCGTCCCGTGCACACGCTCGACACGACCCTTCGCCTGCGGGCTGTTGGCCACAATGATCTGAACGGCCAGCTCCCCGCATGCTCGCCCAAACTGCGTCAATGGCTCCTTGTTTTGAAGAATCTCCATCCCCGTCTTATAAGATTGAAGGGGACGTAGCTCTTCATTCGTCCCTGTATGAAGAGCTACGTCCCCTTCATTCTCCCTCATTCTCCCCTGTATGAAGAGCTACGTCCCCTTCATTCTCCCCTTCCTGGGTCGGTTTCATTCTGGATCACCTTTCTGGCCAAAAAGCGGAATGTAGTCACGTCCTGACATCCCCCGACCGCGAGCGAAGGTTCGAGGCAGAGCAGCCCCATCCCCTTTTAGGGTTCACGCCGCTGGATCCGGCCCGGTCCCCGCCAGCAGTTCCGCGCTGCGGAGGGTGTTTTTCAGCAGCATGGCGACGGTCATCGGGCCGACGCCGCCGGGGACGGGGGTGATGAAGGCGGCCTTGGGGCTGACGGCGGAGAAGTCCACATCGCCCACGGTTTTCTTGGTTCCATCGGCGCCGGTCACGCGGTTGATGCCCACGTCGATCACGATCGCGCCGTCGCGCACATGCTCGGCGCCGATCAGGTTGGGTTTGCCGACGGCCACCACCAAAATGTCGGCCCGCCGCGTGTGCGCCGGCAGGTCGCGGGTGGCGATGTGGCAAAGGGTGATGGTGGCCATTTGTTCGGCCAACAGCAGGGCGATGGGCTTGCCGGCGATCTCGCTGGCGCCGACGATCACCGCCTCGGCGCCGCGAAGGGTGGCGCCGGTCGAGCGGATCAGCTCGATCACCGCCATCGCGGTGCAGGGCGCGATCAATGTGTGGCCGTAGACAACATAGCCGATGTTCGCGGGGTTGACGCCCTCGACATCCTTCACCGGGTCGATGCGATACTGCAACTCGGTGGCGTCGAGGTGACCGGGCAGCGGCAGATGCAGCATGATGCCCGTGACGGCCGGGTCGGCGTTCAGTTGGGCGATGCGGCGCTCGACCATCTCGCGGGTGGATTCGGCGGGCAGATGCACCAGTTCATAACGGATGCCGACGGCCTTGCACGCCTCTTTTTGGCGCTGGGCATACAACTCCCCGGCCGGGGTGCCGCCGACGAGGATCGCCGCCAGGTAGACCGGGCGCCCGGCCAAGGCCAGGGCCGCGACCTGGGTGGTGATGGATTGGCGGGTTTCCGCGGCCAGCGCCGCGCCGTCGATGATCTTGGCTGCCATGGACGGGGAGTATACGGTTGCGACGCCCGGCGGTCATTTCGCGTAGCGCCCCGGCGGATTCCAGTTGGCTTGCGACACACTGTCCGCTGCCAACTATCAACTGCCAACTGCGCCCCGCGCCCAAGCGGATTCCAGTTGGCTTGCGACACACTGCCCACTATCAACTATCAACTATCAACCGCACTCACCGCCCCGGCGGATTCCAGTAGGCTTGCGACGCCCACCGCGGTTCGGCGGGGTGGCCGTCATTTCCCGTAGCGCTGGCGGAAGGCGCGGTGGATATTCAGCGTGACCGGGCCGGGGCCGGACGCGATGGGTCGGTCGTTCCAATGCGACACCCACGCCAATTCGCGGGTGGTGCTGGTGATGAAGACCTCCGGGGCGGCCAGCGCCTCGGCCTCGGTCCAGGGTCGCTCCTCGATGGCGATCTCCAGTTTTCCACACAATTCCAGGATCACCTCGCGGGTGATGCCGCCCAGCACCTTGCCGCCGGCGGGGTGGGTCACGAGCCGGCCGTCGATCACGGCGAAGACGTTGCTGGCCGAGCATTCGGTGATGCGATCGCCGTCCACGAAGACCGCCTCGTCGAAGCCGGCGTCCAGCGCCTGGTTCTTGGCCAGCACATTGGGCAGCAGGGCGATGGACTTGATCCAGCAGCGGTCCCAGCGTCCGTCGGCGACGGGCAGGAGTTTGACGCCCTCGACCCGCTCGATGGGCGGCAGCGGGGGCAATTCCCGGCAATAAAACAGCAGCGTGGGCCGGGTTTCGGGGAAGGCGTGGTTGCGCCGGGCGGCGCCACGGGTGAGCTGGAGATAGACCATGCCGTCGGTCAATGCCGACCGCGCGGCCAAATCGCGGATGGCGAGCTCGAGATCGGGCATCGGCAGGGGAATGCCCACGCGGATTCCCTCGGCCGACCGCGACAGCCGCGCGAGGTGGCGGTCGAGGGTGAACGGCACGCCGTCATATACCCGCACGACCTCGTACACCCCGTCGGCGAATTGGAACCCCCGGTCCTCGACGCCCACGCGGGCCTCGGCCAGCGGCATCACGTTTCCATTGAGCCAAATCCATTCGGTCATTGCGAATCCCTTCGAGGAAGTTGTGAGTTGTGGGTTGCGAGTTGCGAGTTGGGGGAAGCATCGTCCCGCGTGTTCCACTGACAACCGGCAACTGACAACCGGCAACCGTCTCCTATAATGACGCGCGGCGAGCATGATTACCAACCCCTCCACAACCCCGGCCTGGGATGATTCGACCTTGGGCGATCCGCACGCGGCGCCCGACAAGCGGCAGCGCGTCCGACGGATGTTCGCGGCCATCGCGCCGGCGTATGACCTCAACAACCGCTTGCACAGCCTCTGGCAGGACCAGCGCTGGCGACGGGCGGCGGCGAAATTGGCGGGCGTCGGACGGGTCGACACCGTGGTCGATGTCGCCTGCGGGACGGGGGATCTCACGTTGGCGATGGAGCGATCCCGCCCGGACGGGCCGACGGAAACGGCGCCGGGCGCGACCATCGGCATCGACTTCACCTTCGAGATGCTGCCGCTGGCGCGGGCCAAGGCGATGGCGAGCGCCGCCGACGCCGGGGTGCGATTCATCAACGGCGACGCCCAATCCCTGCCGCTGCCCGACGGCGCCTGCGATGTGGTCTCCATCGCCTTCGGCATCCGCAACGTCCAGGAACCCGCCCGGGCGCTGGCCGAGTTTTTCCGCGTGCTTCGCCCCGGCGGACGGCTCGTGATCCTCGAGTTCTCGCGGCCCGACAACCGTCTGCTCGCGTGGCTCAACCGGATTTACACCGAAAAACTGATGCCCCGCACCGCCACTTGGATCAGCGGCGACCGCTCGGGCGCGTACGCCTATCTTCCCCGCAGCGTGGGCACGTTCATGTCGCGCCAAGCGATGGCCGACGCGATGGCGGCCGCCGGTTTCGCGGATGTGACCCGCCATCCCCTGACCTTCGGCGTCTGCGTGGCGTATCGCGGGGTGAAAAAGTGATTCATGCCGCCACGATCTCCCAATGCCCACCGGCCCCCATCGCCCCCTTTATCACTTTTCCCCCGGCCTGTGGATGAACGATCCCAAGCCGTATTGGCACGGCGGCCAATAGCACGTCTTCATCCAGCACAACCCCAACGGCGCCTTCCGGGGGACCATGCACCGGGGGCACGCGGTCAGTCGGGCTTTGGCCCATTGGACGCAACCGCGCATCGCGCCGGCGCCGGCGCCGGGGCGGTCCATGTGTTCGTGGATCGCTCGGTGATCGCTCGGTGATCGAGGCGTTCGACGGGCGTCGGACGCGGACATTCCGCTGTTATGCGGGGAAACCCCATCGCGTGGCGATCTGGTCCGACGGCGGGGAGGTCGAGGCCGGATCGATTGACGTGTGGCGAATGGGCGGAACCGACGCGGTTTGACCGTCGGCGCGGGCTGCGAATATCATCGCCCCCATCCCATGGGCGACCCCAGCGCACAACCCGACCGACCGTCGCCGGCCAAGGGCCGGGCACACGACTATTCGCTGACGCCGGTCAAAACCCAGTCGCGCGGCGGTTTCGGTTGGACCTGGATCGCCACCCTCGCCCTTTGCGCGGTGTTGTGGCCGCTCCTGACGCTGGCGGTCATCAACCATTACACCGACACGACCACCAATTTCATTCATGAGTTGATCGAGCGCAAGGACGTGGCCTTGGCCCGCCATCCGCCGGCGGCGGGGGGGCGATATGTCATCATCGGCGGGTCCGACGCCCTGTTCGGCATCGACGCCGAGCAGCTCCAGCGGCGATCGGGCGTTCCCGTGGTCAATGGCGCCACCCACGCGGCCTTGGGGATCGAATACACCCTCGACCGGGCCAAACGCATCCTGCGCCCCGGCGACACCGCCATCATCGAGTTCGCCTACGGCATGTGGTCCGATCCGGCGGGGGACTTCGGGCAGTACGAGTTCGACTATTTCACCACCTATGACAAGGGGTATTTCCTGCGGATGCCGCCGGTCCGCGCGATCAAGGCGCTGTATGGCGTGCCGCTGGGGAAGTATCGGGACTCGATCCGATACTGGCGCGAATATCGTAAAGGCCGGCATTTCGACTGGCGCCACATGTACGCCGTCGCGACGATGGATGCCAACGGCGACCTGCGCCAGGAGGTCATTGGATCGTTCGCGGCGCCGACGACCGGAATCCCCTTCAGCGCGACCCCCCCGGCCCGGACCCTCGCGGCGTTCGAGGCGTTTTGCGACTGGGCGAGGGTGAACAACGTCAAACTGTGCCACACCTGGCCAACCTATGTGCGTCCGGAGAAAATGTCCGCCGCGGCCGCGACCCCGCCGGCGTGGATGACCGACCTGCTCAACCGCCAAGACGTCACGCAACTGGACCATCCCGCCGACACGCTCTACCCGATCGACTGGTTCTACGACACCGACAAGCACCTCAACTCCGCCGCCCGTCGCGTCCGCACCGCGGCCTTGGGCGACCGCTTGGGATTTTCCGCCATCGGACCCGGCGCCGAGCCGTGGATGTGGCTCATGGCCACCCCCGACGCCGGGCTGGCGCCGCTGTCGAACTGGCCGGAACGTCAAGGCCCGGTCCGCCCGACGTACCTGGTGCAATGGCACGACCCCGCGACCGGGGCGATGACCGCCGAGCTAATCGTCGACGCCGTGCACGCCGGCGTCGACGTGTTTTATGACGACCTGTCGGCCGAGCCGGCGCTGGCGCTGGCGGGATTGGGACACCGCATCGACGCCGAACAGCGCGTGAACCTGGCCGGGTTCCTCGCCCGACATGAGGGCAAGGTCGCGCTCGTCACCCGCAACACCGGCGTCGCCTGGTCGGCCTCGGCGACGACGGGATTGCCCCCCGCGCTGGCGTCGGCGCTGGGGAAATCCGAACCCTTCGCCGCCCTCGTCGGGATCGGCGCCGACGCGACCGTCAGCCGCGTCGCCCCGTCGCTGGTCGGCCGTGCATCGGACCTCACCGCCATCCCCGGCCCGCGGCTGGACCTCGACGCCCGGCCGGGCAATGGCATCCTGCGCATCAACCAACGCGACGCCGCCCCGGCCGCCAGCGGCGTGCGGGTGGCGGTGCTCGACCCGGCCGCGGGACTGCTGGTGGACGGCGCGACGTTCCCCGATGAATCCTCGACGGTCGTCGTGCTTCGCCGCCGACAGGTGGCGCTCGAACCGCCGCCGACGCCCACGGTGGGCGTCGATCCCACGACGATGATCGCCACCGGATCGGCCGCCCCGACCGTGCGTTATGACGGCCCATCGACGACGATCCTCCCCGGCGCCGCCGAGGGCGTGTGGGGATTGTCGATCCCCGACCACGCCCCGGACGCGGCGCTGATTCTGGATCTGTCATCCCAAGCCGGTCGGCGATACACCCTGGGCGTCTTCACCAACCGCCCGGAACTTTTCGATTATCTTCCGGCCACCCGCTCGATCCTCTGCGATGGGCGGACCCCCATCGTCGCCCTGCGATGGAAACTGCGCCCCGGCGCGACGTTCGCACCCGGCGATTACGCCCTGGCCGGTCTCTCGGTGGCGCCGGGGACGCCGCCGGTGACGGTGGACCGGCTCCGCACGCTCGATTTTTCCCAATGATGGAACGCCGTGCTCTATAACAGCTTCGACTTCATCTTCGTCTTCCTGCCGATCTGCCTGGCGCTCTATTTCCTGTCGGCCAAGCTGTCGTTGCGCCTGGCGAACGTCGTGCTGACGCTCATGAGCTTCGGCTTCTATGGGTATTGGGACTGGACCCACCCCGCCCAGCACGGCCCGCCCTTGGGCAACATGATGGTGCTCGTCGCCAGCATCCTGCTCAACTACACCATCGGCGCCCTGGTCCGCAAACACCGCCACGTCGGGCTATTGGCGACGGGGATCACGATCAACCTGCTGGTGCTGGGGTACTTCAAATACACCAACTTCCTGCTGTTCAACATCAACGCGATCCTCGATGGCTCGATTCCGCTCTGGCAAATCGCCCTGCCGCTGGGCATCTCGTTTTTCACCTTCACCCAAATCGCCTTCCTGGTCGACGCCCATCGCGGGCTGGCCAAGGAAATGGACTTCTTCCGCTACTGCCTATTCGTGACGTTCTTCCCGCACCTGATCGCCGGGCCGATCGTCCACCACAGCCAGATCATGCCGCAGTTCGCCGACCCCGGCGCCAAGCGATGGAACCCCCACAACGTCAACATCGGCATCGCATTTTTCTGTCTCGGGCTGGCCAAGAAGGTCCTCATCGCCGACGCGGTGGCGCCGTGGGCCAACGCCGTTTTCAGCGCCGGCGGGCCGGTCGCGTCGGCCGACGCCTGGCTGGGTTCGCTGAGTTACGCGATGCAGCTTTACTTCGATTTCAGCGGCTACAGCGACATGGCCATCGGGCTGGCGATGCTGTTCAACGTGCGGATGCCCGACAACTTCGACGCCCCCTACCGCGCCGCCGGCATCGTCGATTTCTGGCGCCGCTGGCACATCACCCTCTCCAATTTCCTGCGCGACTACCTCTACATCCCCCTGGGCGGCAACCGCAAGGGACCGACCCGCCGGCGGATCAACCTGCTGCTCACCATGCTGCTCGGCGGCATCTGGCACGGCGCCGGCTGGACCTTCGCCATCTGGGGCGCCTGGCACGGCATCCTGCTGACGATCAACCATCTGTGGAGCCAGAACCACCGCCCCATGCCCGCGTGGTTGTCGCGCCCCGTCACCTTCCTGGCCGTGCTCGTGGGATGGGTCTTCTTCCGCGCCAACTCCACCCCCGACGCCGTGCATCTGCTCGGGCGGATGTTCATCCCCGTCGGCGACGCCGCCCGCAGCGCCGCCATCCTCGATTGGCGTTACGCCGCCCCCGTGCTCGCCGTCCTGCTCGTGTTCGTCAACGTCATGCCCACCACCAAACGCTGGATCGAATCCAAACCCCTCGGCCTCGCCCGCGCCGTCGGGCTGGGCATCCTCTTTTTCATCTGCCTATTGATGATGCGAAACGCCTTCCTGACCAACACCCCCAGCCAGTTCATCTACTTCCAATTTTAGCCTGGTCATTCGTCATGGGTCCTTTGTCATTTGTGGTGGGCGCTCCGTGCGGCGGGCGCCGTTCCAACCAATGACAAAGGACCAGTGACCAAGGACCTCCTCACACATACCACCCCAACGTCGCCGCCAGCGCCAGCACCAATGCCGCGTACAGCCACCGCATCGCGCGGTCGAATCGCGGCGTGTGGGCGGGATCGGCGCCGAGGGCCTCCAGGTAGTCCATCCGCTTGCGGATGCTGCCGTGGCACCAGCTGCGGGCGGCGACGGGAATGTTGTTGATCGCCGCCACCCGTGCCAGGGCCGACGCGAACACCGTCGCGCCGTACGGGCCGACCGGACGCCAGGTCGGCGCGGCATCGCCCCCGCCCGATCCGTCCACCGCGTCCAGCACCCCGAGTCCCGCCTCGGCCTGGAGCGTCCGGGCCGCGAAAACGTCCGCCTGCCGCTCGAATCGCCGACTGACGAACCCGAACGCCGCCAGAAACGCCCCCACCGACGCCGCCGTCAACGCGATCTCCAACGCCGTCGGATTCAACCACGGCAGGTTCAGCCGTTGCCCCAGCCAATCCCCCGGCCCGGCCAACGCGAACAGGAAGATCGCCACGAACAGCAGATACCACAGCAAATGCCGATGGACCACATGCCCCAGCTCATGGGCGAAAACCGCCTCGATCTGCGCATCGGTCATGGTTTCGATCAGAAGGTCCGATAGCAGGATGTACCGAAATCGCGGCACGACCCCCATCACCGCCGCGTTCCCCAGGCTGCCGTGGGTCCGCCACAACAGGATGTCGCGGTATTTCAACCGATGCCGTCGGCACAGCCCCTCGAGCCGCCGGCGCAGCGGCGAATCGCCCAGCGGCTGGGTGTGCAATATCCGCCGCAGCACCTCCGGCGCGATCAAGTAAATCACGCCCGACGCCGCCAGCATCACCACCAGCCCCCATCCCGAATCCCCCTCGGCCGACAACCCCAGCGGACCCAGGATCGCCACCGACGCCACATCGTGGGCCGCCAGCAGCAACACCACAGGTACCACCGTGAACAGCAGTTGCAGCCGCAGGTTCGCCCAAAAATACGTCATGAACGGCGGGGGGGCGTAAACGGGCAAATCCCGATCCAGTTGCGCCAACAGATTCTGCTCGCGGAACGCCCGGTCGGCCGGATATTGCACCCCCCACAGCCCGGCCCATGCGATCAGCGCCGGCAACGTCCCCACTATGGCCCCCGGCGTCGCCACGCTTCCCCCGTCCAGCGATCCCAGGAGCCGCCGCACCGCATCGCCCCATCCCATGGCATACAACCCCACCCCAAGCCACACCGGGATCGCCGTGCGGCAATATCCCATCATTCGGTTGAACCGCGTCAATTCGCCATACAACCCCGCCGCCCGCAGCCGACGCGCCAACCGCCGGCTCCACCCCGCCATCGCCAAAAGCAGCAAGGCGTACACGCCGAGGAACGCCGCCACCGATCCCCATTGGAGCGGCGCCGGCGGGGTCGGCGCGGACTGCCGCCATGTCATCCAGATCACGAACGAAAGCAGCAGCAGCAGGCGTGACATGCGGGTTGGGTTGCGGCATGATGCCGCGTTGGTTCAACCGTAGTCCGATGCCCGTCCGATGTCGAGAAACCCGCCGCCGCGAGCGAATACCCCCATGCCCATGGACACCCCGCCCCAACCCACCCCAATGCTCGCCGACGACGCCCTCTTGGCCGAAACCCACGTGGATATGTACCGCGGTTCGGGTCCCGGCGGGCAAAAACGCAACAAAACCTCCAATGCCGTCCGCCTCACCCATCTCCCCACCGCCATCGCCGCCACCGCCACCGAATCGCGTTCATTGGCCGAAAATCGGCTCCGGGCCTTGCGCCGTCTTCGCCTCAAACTGTCGGCCGAAATCCGCGACCCGATCGATCTGACGCGATTCCAAGCGCCCGATTGGTTCCCGACGATCCGTCGCGGCAACCGCCTGGAAATCTCCCATCGCCACCCCCTGTATCCGGCGGCGGGGGGGCTGCTGCTCGATTTGCTCGCCGCCTTGGCCGGCAACCCCGCCGCCGTCGCGGTCAATCTCGGCATCACGACGACCGCCGTCGTCCACCTATTGGGCTCCGAAACCATCTGGTGGACCGCCGCCAACGCCATCCGCCGCGCCGCCGGTCACGACGACCTGCAACGGCGGTAGATCGCCGGCGCGACCTCACCGATCCGCTCACGACGCACTGCAACGGCGCTGGATCGCCCGCGCGACTTCGCCGATCCGCCTGCGTTTTACGTCGCGTGGGCGCCTCGCCTCGTTGTTATACCCATCTCGCTCATTGCCCCGCGGATTCATGTAGCTCAGCCGCCCCGGCTGAGTGAACGGATGCTGGCGTGCCAACGGAGGACACAGCCGAGGGCGGCTATGCTCCATCTCTCTGCTTCATGTAGCTCAGCCGCCCCGGCTGAGTGAACGGATGCTGGC
>JBBSAF010000085.1:0-9799 GCA_038252525.1 Tepidisphaerales bacterium | reverse complement strand
TCAACAAGGCGGATCTCGCCGCCGATCCACACCTCGGCGCCGACGACCTGCGCCAGTATTACCCCAACGATCTCATCGGCCGCACCGGCGTCGAGGCGTTGTTCGAGACAACCCTCCGCGGCGCCCGCGGGCGCGTCGAACGCATGGCCGGCGAGGACGCCATCCTCGACAAGGTCGATCCCGTTCCCGGCGACGATGTGACGCTCACCATCGACATCGAACTGCAGCGCGAATTGCAGGGCATGTTCCGCCGAGCCAAAATCCGCAACTTCGACGGCACCACCGAGGAACACGAGATGCACGGCGCCGCCGTCGTCATCGACATCGCCACCGGCGAGGTCCGCGCCCTGGCGTCCTATCCCGTCTATGACATCAACCAATTCGACGGGCTATACCCCAAGCTCGTCGCCGACGAGCTCAACCACCCCCTCATGAACCGCGCCACCCAAGCCCAGCTTGAACCCGGCTCGACCGCCAAGCCCATGGTCGGCCTCGGCGCCATCACCCAGGGCGCCATTGGCGTCTACGAGGGCATCGAATGCACCGGCTACCTCGTCATCCACGGCAAGAAATACGCCGTCGGACGCTGCTGGACCGCCTCCAAGTTCGCCACCCGTTTCGGTCCCGAGGCCGTCAAACACCACCCCTGGCCCATCCCCCACAAGGGAACCCACGGCAACCCCGACGGCTTCCTCACCTTCTCCGACGCCCTCGAGCGAAGTTGCAACGTCTACTTCGAGAACCTCGGCGACCGCCTCGGCATCGACGGACTCAGCCACTGGTTCGACCAATTCGGCCTCGGCCGGCCCACCGGCATCGGCATCGAGGAATCCTCCGGCCGGCTCCCCAGCGGATTCAAGGGTCCCAAGTGGGGCAGCTTCACCACCAAATGGTTCGGCGCCATCGGGCAGGGGTACATCGCCGCCACCCCGCTGCAAATGGCCAACGTCGCCGCCACCATCGCCCGCGACGGGGTGTGGGTCCAGCCCCATCTCCAGTCCGACCAACCGCTCCGTGACATCGAACGCGTCGATCTCCACCTCGATCCGACCGCCCTCTCCGAGGCCAAGTCCGGCATGACCCGCGTGGTCAACAGCCCCTCGGGCACCGGAACCTACCTGCGCCGCGACGACATCCTCATCGCCGGCAAGACCGGCACCGCCCAGGCCGCCCCCTTCAGCACCATCGAACGCGATGCCGACGGCACGCCCCGGCGCGACGCCGATGGCAAGGTCATCCGCCACCGCCTCCAACCCAACTCCAAAACCCACCCCAATCCCGACGCCCCCTGGTACCTCGGCACCGGCCCCGACGGCGACGACCTCGCCCACGCCTGGTACATCGGCTTCGCCCCCGCCGATCACCCCCAGATCGCCTTCGCCGTCCTGGTCGAATACGGCGGCAGCGGGGGGAACGCCGCCGCCGGAATCGCCAAGAATGTGATTGAAGCCTGCGTCCGCCACGGGTATCTTTCCCTCTCCGGGCCGACCGAAAAACCGTGATGCCCCAAGAGCCGTGACCGCCCGACCCAACCCCGTCGCCGCCGAGGACCTTCATTCATGGGCGAAATGTCCGAAACAACCCCCGCCATGCTCCCGCCCGTCCCGCGCCCCCTCACCCCCGCCGCCAAACGCCGCGCTTGGGCCGAACCCACCGTGCGATTCGGGTGGCTGGCGACGTTGGCCGTCATCGCCGTCACCCTCGGCGTCGCCATCGACAACTATCTCACCTGGGCGCGCCAGCGCGCCCTCATCGTCCAAGGCACGCCCGTACAGGCGACCATCGTCGAACTCGGCGGCGTCACCCGCGTCGCCCGCATGGCCCCCGACACCCCCGTCGTGCTCACCTACGACATCGCCGGCGTCCCCCAGCGCGTCGAGGGCATCCTCGAAGGCCGCACCGATTGGCTCACCACCCGCCAAATCGTCCCCATCCGCGTCGATCCGGCCGAACCCACCCGCTGGACCTACGCCACAGAGGTTCCCAGCCTCGCCCAATACCTCGCCATGGCGCTCCTGCTCCTGCCGCTGGTGGCCATCCTGGTTGTCGCCACCCTCTGGCTCCGCGCCCGCGCCCTGTCGCTCTGGCGAAACGGCGCCGAAGCCGCCGCCGTCGTCGCCTCCTCCCGCCAAACCCCCTTGGCGCCGCGATCGACCCTCGTCCAGTGCGCCTTGGCCGACGGTCCCCTCGCCGCCCCCAACGACGCCGCCGTCATCGACGTGTACGTTCCCCGCCGTCTCGCCAAACCCGTCCCCGGCGACCGACTGCTTCTCATCGTCGATCCGGCCAAGCCCCGTCGAGCGATACTCGCCGACGCCTACGCATGAGCCGCCGGTCCAACCAATCCGCCTCGTCGCCCCCGAAGGCAAACCTCTGGGGACGCCTCGCCATCGCCACCAACTGGCCGATCCTCGTCGCCGTCGCGGTCCTCGTCGCCATCGGAACCGTCAGCATCGGGTCCAAAAAACCCGACGACGCCGCCAACCAGCTCAAGTACGTCGCCGCCGGCATCGTCGCCCTCGGATTGTTCCAGGTCGTCAACTACCTCCGCATCGGACGCTTCGCCTGGGGCTTCTATCTCGGCAGCCTCGTCCTGGTCCTCTACACCGGCTTCGCCCCCCGAATGGGCCTGCCGTTTGTCCCCAACATCAACGGCGCCCACGCCTGGATCCGCATCGGACCCATGAGCCTCCAGCCAGCCGAACTGACCAAGATCGGCTTCATCATGGTCCTCGCACGCTATTTGCGATTTCGCTCCAACTACCGAACCTTCCTCGGCCTCTTGCCGCCGTTCGTCCTGGCATTGATCCCCCTGGCCCTCATCATGCTCCAGCCCGATCTCGGCACCGCCCTGACGTTCATCCCCGCCCTTTTCGCCATGCTTTTCGTCGCCGGCGCCAAGGTCTCGCATCTGCTCTGGATCGTCCTGCTCGCCCTCTGCATCGCACTCTTCGGCTGGTTCTCCGGCCCGGAATCCGACGGCGCCCCCGGCCTGCCCATCCTCCGCCACCTCCCCGCCGTCGTGAAGGGCTATCAGCGCCAGCGCGTCTACGCGATGTTCTCCAACGATCCCCGCACCCTCAAGGAGGCCGGCTTCCAGCAGCACAACTCCCTCATCGCCATCGGCTCCGGCGGCATCGCCGGCAAGGGCTTCGGCAACATTCCCGTCGGGCGCTACGTCCCCGAGGCCCATAACGACATGATCTTCGCCCTCATCGGCGAACAGTTCGGCTTCCTCGGATCCCTGGTGGTGCTCGTGGCCTACATCGTCCTGTTCGCCGCCGGCATCGAGATCGCCGCAGCCACCCGCGAACCCTTCGGCCGCCTCGTCGCCGTCGGTGTCGTCGCCGTCCTCGCCGGACAAACCTTCATCAACCTCCTGGTGGCGATGAAACTCATGCCCGTCACCGGCATCACCCTCCCCTTCGTCAGCTACGGCGGATCGAGCCTCCTGGCCAGCTTTGTCGCCGCCGGACTGTTATTGAACATCGGCCAATACCGCCCCCTGGTGATGGCCCGCGAATCGTTCCAATACGATTGAATGAGTTGCGAGTTGCGAGTTGCGAGTGGTGAGTTGTGCGTTGCAAGTTGCGAGAAATCCAATGACAAATGACAAATGACCAATGACCAAACAGTTGTAATTTATATGTTGTAAGTTGTAAGTGAATGCCACGGACCACGGATCACGGACTATCTCAACACGATCAACCAGTCATGCAAATACGGCAGGATCGGCCCGTGCCATTCCCCCTTGGCATCCCCGCTCGCCCGTCCCGCATCGTTCACATCGAAGCTCGCCGGGTCGATGTGACTCACCGAATATTCCGCCCCCGGCTCGAGGTTCTTGATCGTCACCCCGCCCCAGTGATACCACCGCGCCGGCACGTAAATCACCCGGCATTTCCCCGCCACCCCGGCCGAATACACCCGATACGCGGGATGGTAAACCTCCTTGCCCCAGCTGATCGCAACGTCCGCCCAATCGTCGTGCGGCTCGAAATCCGCTGGCGGCAAACTCCGCAACATCTCCGCCCCCCGTCGCCACCGCGTGACGGCGGGTAGCCCCCATGGGTCGGCCAAATCCACGCCCGAGTCGAGTGACCATTCCACCGAACCATCCACGACGGGATTCAACGTTTCGGCCATGGAATCACTCTTCGGTTGACGCGCGCCCCACAAGGCTCACGCCGTGACCCGATCCAGATAAAAACCGATGCTCGCGTCCCGGTCGGCGTCCCACGCAACCCGGTGCGGCCCGTTTTCATCGGCCCGGAACGTCGTGAACCCATACGTCGATTCCCCCCGCAACTCCACCTTCACCCGTCCGGTCCGCCACTGGCACAGTTCCGGCCTGATGAAGCTCACAATGGTCATCGGATCGTACAAATTGGGCATCGGCTTGTTATTCGACCCGTGGTGCCCCGCCGACTGCCACGCCCCGATCGCCGCGTGCAACCGCTTGGGCAAATCCCCCCCGGCCGCCTCCAGCCGATCCACATCCGCCGGGGCGAACGTCACCACGTATCCCACGTGCCATGGAATCAGGTCGATCGCCACGCCGCTCCCGAACACCACCGCCGCGGCCTCCGGGTCGCAGCGGACGTTCCACTCGGCGAAGGGCGCCCGGAACTCCCCGGCCATGACGAGGATCTTCTTCAGATGCCCGGCCAGTTTCCGTTCCTTCACCAGCGCCAGCGCCATGTTGGTCATCGCCCCGATCGTCACCGGGATCACCTCCCCGGGCGCGTGCGACATGATCGTCTCGATCAGCAGGTCCGCCCCATGGCGCCGATCCAGCGGCGCCAGATCCTTTTCGGCCAGACACGTCCCATCCTGGTTGGGCACATGACTGCAATCCCCCATATCCCCCATGCCCCGGTCGGAAAACGGATGCGGCGACATCGGCCGCTCGCACCCGACCGCCACCGGGATGTTCCGATAGTCCGCCCCCGCCGCCGCCAACACCGTCCGCGCCTGGCGCGCCCGCGCGGTGGTGTTGCCGAAGACCGTCGAAACCCCGAGCAACTCGACCTCCGGACATCGGCAAATCAGCCCCAACGCCAACGCGTCGTCGATGTCATCGCCAATGTCGGTGTCCAAAATCAACTTTTGTCGTGTCGGAGCCATACGTCAATCCCATCCTCATTTGGAAACGGCCCTATTCAAACAAGAAATCGCCACTGTATTGCTTGGCGTCCATCCCGATTTGGAGACGCCCATCGGTCGCCCCATTAACGGCCGGTGTTGCGGCAATCAGACCACTTCCACCGTCAAACGCAAGCCCACCGCCCGCGCGACCGCCGACAAAGTCGTGAACCGCGGATTCCCTTTTCCCGACAGCGCGCGGTGAAGGCTTTCGCGCTCGATCCCCGCCTTGCGAGCCACCGCCGCGATTCCGCCGCGAGCCTCCGCGATCCGCCGTAATGCGATCAACAACACCCGGGGTTCATCATCCGCTTCCATGGCCGCCTTCAAATACTCCACCGCGAACTTGGGGTCTTCGCGGAGTTCGCCAATGACCGCCTCGTCATGGGATAGGCTGGTCTTCTGTTTCATGCCGGGGTCCGTCGCCGATGGCCGTTCCAGAGTTCAATCGCCCGATCAATCTCCTTGGACTGTGTTCGCTTGGAACCACCCCGGAGGAGCAGAATGATCGTATTCGCCTCCATGGCGTAATAAACTGCTCGCTGGCCATATTGAGACAATTCGCTTGGGTAAACACGCGATGCGACGCATGTTCCGAGCCATTGCGAATGTCTCATGGAAGACCGCGAGCAGTATAAACCCGATAACCCGGCCCATGATCAATCCTCAACTCCCACACGCCGGCGCCGACCGCCCTGCAATCGCCGAAGTTGCCAAGCGCAAGTCGAGTCAGTCGGATTTCAATCTTCGCGCGGGCTTGTCGATCGTCGAGTTTCCTCAGCCACTCACCGAAACGGTCGTGTCCGTCGTCCGACACATATCGTCTCACATCAATCATGGATGACAACGATAGTGACGTATAAGTCACTCAGAGTCAAGGCGAAAATGCCGGTGTCTCCCCGACCAAGGCAGACGCGGGAAATCAGGCGAACATGGAATCGAAGCGCTGGGTCGGCCAACAAACCACTCTCCTCGAGGTTCCTGATCGCTTACAAACAGGCATCGGAGCGTGGGATGGCCGGTTTAATTCCCGAAGACAGCGTGCCCCAAGTGGTGAAACCGAATGAGGTATGAAATGGACCCGCGGGAAACAACCACGTGGAAAGTGGAAAGGAGATCGAGGAGAGCGACCCTTCGCCCATCGACATCGGCGCCGAACTGTCTCCGCCCCCTCCACTCTCTACTCTCTCCCCCTCTCCCCTCTATTTCGCGGAAGCGAAATGGAGCCACGGGGAATCGAACCCCGATTTGCTGAATGCGATTCAGCCGTCATCCCGTTAGACCATGGCCCCGAAACCACTTATCGGCGATCATTTTACGACCCGCCCCCCAAGCGTCAAGAGAACCCAACACGCCCCGCCGATCGCGCGCGCGCCGGGCCTCGATGCCTCATCCGGTTTGGATCGCCTCATCGCACCGCCGCCGTCCGCCGCCGCGACCACAGCATCGCCAATCCCACCAAGGCCAGCGCCAAGCTGAGCACCTGCCCCATCGTCACCCACCCCCACGCCAGATATCCCAACTGCGGGTCCGGCTCCCGCGCGAACTCCACCGCGATGCGAAACACGCCGTACAAAATCACGAATGCCGACGCGATCACCCCGTCACGCCTCGCCCACCGTTTGATCATCCACAAACACGCCAGCAGCAACACCCCCTCCAACATCGCCTCATACAACTGCGAGGGATGCCGCGGAACCCCCAGCGGATCGGTCGGGAAGATCATCGCCCACCCCACCTCCGTCGGCCGGCCGTACAGCTCCCCATTGATGAAGTTCGCCAGCCGCCCGAATAGCAACCCCACCGGCGCCGCCAGCGCCAACGCGTCGGCCACGTTCCAGAACGGCGCCTTCGCCCGCCTGGCCCACACGATCACGGCCAAGATCACCCCGATCAGCCCCCCATGGAAACTCATCCCCCCATGCCACAGGGCGATCGGTTCATACCACGTCTCCCATTGGCTTACATTCAGCGGGTGCGTGCTGTAAAAAATCCACCATCCCAGCCGTCCGCCCACCAGCACCCCCAGCACCAGCCAACTGATGAGGTCCGACACCTTGTCGCGTCCGATCCGCAGCCATCCCGACCGCGACAGCCGACCCAGCAGCCCATAGGCGATGAGGAATCCCGCCAGATACGCCACCCCATACCAATGCACCGCCACCGGCCCCAAGTGCACAAGCACCGGATCAATGTTCGGATACCGAATGATCGCGATCATGGAAGCATGGTAGCGGGAGGAGGGAGAGGAAGGTAGGCGGAAGGAAGGCGGCGGAAGGAGGGTAGGCGGAAAGAGGGTAGGCGGTAGGCGGAGAAGAGGGGGCGTCGGCCGTAGGCGGCGGTTGTTCTCGACAACGAATCCCGACAGGGAAGACACCCGCGGCGGGAATCGAAGCGGGTAGGCGGAAGGAAGCTAGGCGGTAGGCGGAGGGTAAAAGACGCGACTCCACTCCCTCCCTCCCTCCTTCCTTCCTTCCTTCCTTCCTTCTGCCTACCGCCTACCGCCTACTTCCTCTCCGCCTACGGCCACAAAAAAACCCGTCCCCCTCGCGGGGAACGGGTCTTTGGCTATCAGGCAACCGCCCGATCACACCGAACGAGGATTAGTCGTCCGAGGGGGTCAGGTAGCTGTCGTTGCCGTCAGCGGCATGGGCGGTGCCACCAAAGGTGCTGGCCGCAGTCGCCGCGTAGATGTTGTCCTTCTGGACACCGGCTCGCGGGGTCGAGGAGAACTCGGCATGGCCGTCGCCGTACAGGATGTTCTGTCCATCCTTGCCATGGTTGTTGCTGTTGCCTTGACGAATGGTCGTCTGGGCGCTGGCGTCATCGAACGTCTGGTTGACCTTGTCAGTACCGTCTGCGATGCCGCAGTTCATGTCCGCCAACAAGGCGAAGTCGCTGGTCAGCGAGCTGGTCCACCGATAACCTCCGCTGATCGCCGTCGTCGTGGGATACGGATCGGCCATCGAGTAGCTCAGGTTCTTCTTGATGTCGGTGAAGTTCGCCCGTTGCTGGGCCGAATTGGAGCCACCGCCGTAGTTGTCCTTCTCGGCCGTCGAGCTGGGGCAGGTGAACACTTCCGACCCGATGTCCTGGGTGCGGATCAGCAGGAACATCGCCGCCGGGACATTGTTGATCCCCGTCGGCGAGGTGCCGGTGTTCGTGAACGACACGGCGCTGGCGAACCCGGTGTTGTCCAGCAACAAGTCGGACCCCACGGTATACTGCGTCCGCGGATACGCGTTACGGTTCTCGTTGGAGTACAGCAGCAACGCCTGGCCGATTTGGCGCATGTTGCTGGCGCACTTGACGCGGTTGGCCGTTTCGCGGGCGCGATTCAGCGAGGGCAACAAGATCGAGATCAACAAGGCGATGATCCCGATCACGACGAGCAGCTCGACCAGGGTGAAACCCTTGGTCTGTTTCGATTGCTTCATTGAAGAAGCTCCTTTCGAATTGCGTCGCTTACTCGGCCGCCGCGGAATCGACGTATCGGATAATAGAGATGATGGCCGGTTTCAACCTTGTGTCCAAGGTCGAGCGTCGATCGCCAACTGGGCCTTTGTGCGACAGTTCATGTTTCCGTCGGCGACACCGCCGACTGTCAAAACCATAGTGAATACGACCCGAAGGGTGTGGAAGTTCGATCCGGTGAAATGGGCCCACCCAATCGTTTCCACCTCTTCGCAAACAACACCTTACCAAGTCCGCCACTAACAAAGCAATGAAAATCCAAAACCACCCTAACAATTTGGCGAACCTGGGCCAAATGCATCGTTTGTTCTCGACAATGAATCCCGACAGGGAAGACACCGGCGGCGGGAATCGGTGGGTAGGCGGAAAGCGGAGCGGAAAAGACGCGCCTCCACTCCTTCCTTCCGCCTACCGCCTACTTCCTCTCCGCCTACCCTTCGGGAGCATCCGGCGTCGCGGGCAAGGCTCGGATCGCCTTCTGCTTGGCCCCCAATCGCCGAATCACGTTCATCGGCAATAGCCCCTCCAGCTTGTGGATGTCCCCGCCCAACGCCACCACCTGCCGGATGAGGCTGCTGCTCGTCAGGGCGTGGTGGTCGCTGGTCATGATGAACACCGTCTCCACTCCGCCCACCGCCCGGTTGGCCATTGCCAGATGGAACTCATAGCGCAGGTCCGACGCATCCCGTATCCCCCGCAGGATCGCCGTCGCGTTCACCTGCCGCACGAAATCCACCGTCAGCCCCGTGAACCGCTCCACCCGCACCCCGGCCAACTCCGCCGTCAACTCCCGGATCATCTCCACCCGCTCGCCGAGGGTGAACATCTCCTTTTTTTCCGGGTTAACCCCCACCGCGACGATCAATTCGTCGAACAACGCCATCCCCCGACGAATCACGTCCAGGTGCCCGCTGGTGATCGGGTCGAACTGCCCCGGAAACACCGCGATCCGATGCACGCCTTGCGCCACGGCCACTCCTTGCTGTTCCATCGTCCCCCCATCATACCCCATCGACCGACCGACCGCATTCCCCGACCCGGCCCTTTTCGTGGCAAGGCCGCCCCGCCCCATGCCATCAACGCAAAGAACCCTCTCTTCCGTCGCGGGGCCGCCTCGGCCCCGTTCGGGGGACATCACCGGGCCAAAGCGGGTGTGGAGGTTGTGAAAACCGCGCTTCGC
>JBBSAF010000084.1:0-9814 GCA_038252525.1 Tepidisphaerales bacterium | reverse complement strand
GTTCAGGGACACAGCCGAGGGCGGCTATGCTACATATCTCTTTGTAGAACCGCGGTTCAGGGACACAGCCGAGGGCGGCTATGCTACATATCTCTTTGTAGAACCACAGTTCAGGGTGGGCGGGGACTCGTGCATAACAACGAGGCGTCCGCGCGCATATCGACCCCGGTTCCCGCCTCCCTTGCCATGCCGCATCGCGTTTGCATGTGGCATTGGGCGCCCTCGCCCTCGTCCAACACCGCGACCGGGACGGATGGGGTTTGGAGGTTGTGGAAACCCCCGTTGAGCGCCGTCGTCATGGGCTTTGCCGGCCCGCTCCCAACGCCCTACCCGCCCCTTTTTCTTCACGTCCGATAAACCTCCGGCTCTCGGGCGACGTAAGTCCCATAACCATCGCGTCGCCAGCGCTATTCGTCATAAACCGCATGGATTCGCGCGCGGCGGGGGATCGGGGCTGTGACGAGGGGGGAATCCGGGGGATTCGGCGAAGGCAGGGCATCGCGCGGGCCGATTCATTGGGAGTCGGGCCGCAAGGTCCGCGAAAAGTGTCACCGACGAACCGGAGGTCGCCATGTTGTCCAAGCTCGTTTCGGTCACCACCCAGGTCGCGGAGGTTGGATTGTTCGCGTTGGCCGCCATCGCGTTGGCCGCGGGTTCCTTGGCCGTGCGATGATTCGTGGTCGCCGGCATCCCTGGCCGCACGCCGATTCCCCGGCGGCGGGGGGTCTCCATCGGCGATTTCCCGTGACGGGACGTAGACTTGTCCCCTATCCCACGGGCTTCGCGCTGCACGCCCCCTCCTTCGGCGATCCTTCGGCGATTTCCCGTGACGCGGCGTCGTCTTGGCCCCTGTCCTGCGAGCTTCGCGCTGCACGGCCCCCTTCGGTGATCCAGCGGCGGCTTCCTTTGACGCGGCGCCGCCTTGGTCCCCATCGTGCGGGCCTCGCGCTGCACGGCCCCTCCTTCGGCGATCCTTCGGCGATTTCCCGTGACGCGGCGTCGGGGGAATTGTTAAGATTCCGACAAGCCGTTGCCCTCGTCGTCGTGCGGCCCACAATCCTCCGGTTCATGATCGGTTCGTCGCGCCGATGCATCCCCCGAGTTTTCGCGGAGTCGTCGATGGCTCAGCATGTCCGCACCTTGTTGGAACAACTTGGCGCCCGCTTGTCGCTCATGAGCGCCAACGTCCGCGAATCGGTCCAACAGGCCATTCAAGCGGTCCTCACGGTCGATCCCAAGCTCGCCGCCAGTGTCATCGCCGCCGACCGCGGGATCGACGACGAGGAGGTGAAGATCGAGAAGTTGGCGATCGACTTCCTCGCCTTGCACGCGCCCACCGCCGGGGACCTTCGGTTGGTCACGGTCATCATCAAATCCAACAGCGACCTGGAGCGCATCGCCGACTGCGCGGTCAACGTCGCCCAGCGCGTCGGCCCATTGAGCCACCTCGACGGGAAATACCAGCCGCCCCGCGACCTGCGATTGATGGCCGACAGCGTGCTGGACATGCTCGCCGACGCCATCGCCGCGCTGAACCTCACCGACGAGCCGGCCGCCCGGCGCGTGCTCGGGGCCGACGATGTGGTCGATGCCCTTTACAACCAGGTCGTCCAGGACATGCTCGTCGGCATCGAGGCCGACGGGCACAACGCCAACCGCGATCTGTCCAATATCATGATCGCCAAGAACCTCGAACGGATGGGCGATTTGTGCATGAACATCGCCGAGGATGTCATTTTCTTCCACACCGGCAAGATCATCCGGCATAGCTACGGGGAATAGTGGGCGGTTGTCAGTTGTCAGTTGTCAGTTGTCAGTGAAGAGGGAGCACCCCATGCGGCGGATCGCGGGTTGGATGGTCACGGGGGTGATGCTGCTCGGCGCCGCGGCGTCGGCCAACGGAACCGATGCGCCGAGCGTCGTGGTGGATCCGGCCGTGACGGCCACGCGGTCGTTCGATCCAGCCCGTCCGCCGGCGGAGATGCCGCACCTCCATCCCGGCGAGGCCGCCGTCACCCAATCGGATTTCCGCTGCTCCGCCAACGCCGGGTACCGACGCGCCGCCGGGGAGCGCCACGTCATCATCACCGATGTGTCCATCCACGTCTCGCTGGCCACCCTCGTCTGGCTGCCGACCGATCCCAAGGGCAAGCTAATCGACCACGAACAAGGCCACCGCCGCATCGCCGAAATCGTCTACGACGACGCCGAAAAGGCCGCCGCCGACGCCGCGCGTCCGCTCATCGGCCAACGCGTCGATGTCAGTGGCCTGGACGACGAGGGGATCGAGGCGAAGATCAACGCCATCCTCCAAACCGCCTCGCAAACGTACCTGTCGGCCATCGCCGGACGTTCCGGGCGGGTGAACGAGGTCTACGACGCCATCACCGACCATGGGCGCGCCAAGATCGACGAGAAGACCGCCATCGAGCGCGCCTTTTCCCGCGCGGCCCCCAAGCCGTAAACTGCCGGCCATGAAACTGGCGTTCTCCACCAACGCGTACACCCGCTTCGACCTGCCGACCGCGTTGGACGACATCGCCGCCGCCGGTTACGAGGGCGTCGAGATCCTCGCCGACAAGCCCCACGCCTGGCCGGACGACATGACTCCCGCCGGCGCCGACGCCATCCGCGCCCGCTTGGATCGCCTGGGTCTGGGCATCTCCAACATCAACGCCAATTGCTCATTCGGGTATTGGCGGCACGCCCCGGCGGAGCCGTATTTCGAGCCGAGCCTCATCAGTCCCGATCCCGTCCACCGGCGCGACCGCATCGCCCTGATCCTGAAAACACTCGATTTCGCCAAGGCCATCGGCGCGGCCAACATCAGCATCACCAGCGGACGGCTGCTCGGCGGGATGCCCCCCGACAAGGCCGCCGCCCAGTTCGCGCGGTCCATACGCCCGATCCTCGACGCGGCCGAGCGGCTGGGGATCGATGTGGGCATCGAGTGCGAGCCGGGGCTGTATGTCGAATACATCGAGGAGCTCGCCGGCTGGATCGACCGCCTGGGATCCACACGCCTCGGCGCCAACCTCGACATCGGGCACAGTGTCGTCATCGGCGAATCCATCGCCGCCGTCGTCGGGCGCATGGCCGGGCGGATCTGGAACCTGCACGTCGAGGATCTGCCCGGCCGCAAGCATTACCACATGGTCCCCGGCGACGGCGACCTGGATTGGACGACGTTGGGGCGGGCATTGCGGGAAATCCATTACGATCGTTTCGTGACCGTCGAGCTCTACACGCAAACCGCCGATCCGCAGTCCGCCGCGCGTCGGAGCATGGCGTTCTTGGATACCTGGAGGCGGGAGGAGGAGGGGGAGGAGGGTTGTAAGTTGTAAGTTGTAGGTTGTAAGGTGGTTGTGGGTTGCGAGTTGTGGGCTGCGGGCTGCGGGTTGCGGGTTGCGGGTTGCGGGTGGAATGCCGAGCGACGGAAATCGCTTCCCGTGTCATCCGCCGACCGCGTTCTGCCTACTCTCTTCCGCCACTCCGTCTTCCGCCTACCGCCTACTATTTTCCGCCTACCGCCTTCCGCCCACCATGCCCCATTCATCCACCCATACCGGCCAATTTCCCATCGGTTTCCGTCGCGGAGGCTCCCCTTGGCAGCGGGACCTTGCCTCTTTGATCGCGTGGGCCGTCGAACACCGCTTCGCCGCGATCGACTTGGGCGCCGACGCCCCGGCGGCCGCGCCGTCGGTGCTGGCCGCGGGGTTGAAAGTCGGCAGCGCCGATCTGCTGCGTCACCGCGACCTGCTCAGCCCCGACAAGGCCCGGCGCGACGACGCCCTCGCGGCCAACGCCGACCACATCGCCGTCTGTGCCGCATTGGACATCCGACATTTCTTTTCGCTCTTGCTGCCGGAGAAACCCGACGCCCCGCGGATCGACAACTTCCGACTCGCCGTCGCCGCCATGGGCGAACTCGCCGGCATCCTCGAAAGCCATTCGGCCCACGCCGTCATCGAGGGCTGGCCCGACCGCGGCGCCTTGGGCTGCAACCCCGAGACCTGCCGGGCATTGTTCAAGGAAGTCCCCTCGACGGCGATGGCGCTCAATTACGATCCCTCGCACCTGATCCGCATGGGCATCGACCCCATCCGATTCCTCGATGAGTTCGCCGACCGCGTGCGCCATGTCCACGGCAAGGATTGCGCGATTCTCCCCGACGCCCGATACGACATCGGCCACGAACAGCCCGGCGTATTCACCCCCGCCCACGCCTATGGCGGCTGGAGTTGGCGATATACCCTCCCCGGCGCCGGCGAAATGCGCTGGACCGAGGCGTTGACGATCCTCCGGGATCGCCACTACACCGGCCTGATCTGCATCGAGCTGGAGGATGAGAACTTCAACGGCGCGACGACCACCGAACAGGCGGGCCTGTTGCGAGCCGCCGGATTCCTGGCCGAACAATGAGGAGCGGGGGTGGTCGGTAGGCGGAAAAGCGGGGGCGGAGAAAAAACGACGATCCTCGCACGGCCGAGATTCCAGCCCGCCGCGGACGATGGACCCTTGAAGACGAGCAAACGGACAACAGGACGGACGATCGCCGCTTGTCGCCCCCCCAACTCATCTACGGCCAGCGGAGCCGTCCGTCGCCGGACAACACGATGGACCCACGCCCCTTGTCGCCGCCCGGCGCCTTGGCATAAGATGAAACCTGCGCGGGCGTAACTCAATTGGCAGAGTGCAGGCTTTCCAAGCCTGATGTTGAGGGTTCGACTCCCTTCGCCCGCTTGTTTTCAACCTCCGGTCTTTGCCCGCCGATTCTCCGCCGCAAAGGACGCCACCCCCTTTTTCAGCCACGGATTTCCCCGGATTCGCACACGGGGGTTCGGGAAGGATCTTCTCCAATCCGATCCGCCGATTCATCGCCCCGCTTTTTTTCGGCCACCCGTGTCAATCCGCGGCGCCCCCGTTCTGCCTTGCCCGCGCCCAACGGCACGATGCGTCCACGGATGGCGCAACTCCCGGTTGCCCCCGCGTCAATCTCGGCGACCATCTCAGCCTCGGCAAATGGATGATGCCCTCCCTCTTCGCCGGCTCCGACGCCGAAGATGAATATTCGCGGTGCGAACATCTCGGCCCCAAGGCCGCCGAGGTGATGACCCGACACCGCGAAACCCACATCACCGAGGCCGACATCGCCTGGCTGGCCGACCGGGGCGTCAACGCCCTCGGCGAGCGCCTGAAGGATTTCAATCATGACGGCGACATGTGCGTCGGCGAAGGGTCCTTGGCCATGGCCCCGGCGCCGCAAAGCCCGCTGAACCCCGATCCGACGCAAATGGCGCTGTTCATCCGCGCCTTCGCCGGCACTCAACTGTTCACCTATGAACAAACGCGCGGGTGGTTCTTGGGATCTTACAATGCCGAAAATGCCGCCGACTGTAGCTTCCGCGAAAACGTCCAGCGCGGGAACCTCCCGCCGAAAATGCCGACCGCAGCGAAGGAAGATTGAATTGGTCCTTGGTCCTTGGTCCTTGGTCCTTGGTCGTGGGATCGCTTTCTGCTAATGACAAATGACAAATGACAAGTGACAACGAGTAGTCCCCAACTCACAACTCACAACACACAACACACAACTCACAACCTCTTCCACCATGCCCACCCTCGGAATCGACATCGGCTCATCTTCGGTCAAGGCCGCCATCCTCAATGGCGACCGGATCGTCGGGCAACACGCCTATGTGCCCTTTGCCACCCAGCGCCTGGCCGATTGGGCCGAGGTCCGGCCCGCCACGGTTCTGTCCGTCATCGCCAAGGCCATCGCCGCCCTCGGACCCGCGGCCAAGTCGGTCGATTGGATCAACTTCGCCACCATGTCCCCGGCCTGGGTCGCCATGGACGCCGATGGGCGGGCGCTCACCCCCATCGTCACCCACCAAGACCGTCGGAGCCTGGAACAGGCCCACGAGCTTCGCCGGCGCGTCGGCGCCGAACAGTTCCTCTCCATCGCCGGCAATGAGCCTTTCCCCGGCGGGATCAGCGCCACCACCTGGCTGTGGTTCAAGCAAAACCACCCCGATCTGCTCGCCGGCGTCGATCTGGTCGGGCACCTGACGACCTTTCTCATCCGCCAGCTTACAGGCCGCCGCGCCATCGACCCCTCCAACGCGAGCTTCACCGGGCTGTATGAAACGACCCGACTCGGCGGATGGAGCCAATCGCTCTGCGACGCCGCCGAGGTTCCCCGGTCGGTCCTGCCCGACCTTCTCGACGCCGACCAAATCGCCGGCGTTGTCACCCCCGCCGGCGCCCGACGATTCCACCTGCGGGCCGGCACGCCGGTCCTCTGCGGGCTGGTCGATACGTCGGCGGCCTTCTTTCTCACGGAACTGGCGCCCGGCCAACTGCTCAATGTCTGCGGCTCGACCGATGTGCTGGCGATGTTGACCGACAAACCCGAACCCCGTCCCGACCTGCTCACCCGCGGATTGGGCGTCGGACGGCGCTGGCTGGCCGTGAGCACCCTCGCCGCCAGCGGCTCGTCGATCGCCTGGGTGCAGTCCCGATTCTTCTCGGAAATGCCCGACGCCGACTTCGTGGCCAAGGTCCGCAAGCTGGCGGAGGGCAAGGTGCTCCCCCCCACGTCAGTGACGTTCCAGCCCTACCTCGCCGGCGACCGCATGAGCCTGGAGCAGCGCCAGGGCGAGTTGGGGAATCTCACGCTCGCCACCACCCGCGACGACATCCTCTTCGCCGTCGCCAAGACCCTCGCCGCCGCCAGCGCCCGACGCCTCGGAACCCTCTCCCGACTCGGCATTCCCTTCGGTCAAAAGATCCTCGTCAGCGGCGGCGAACGCGAGTCGATGGACACGCTTCTCCGCCTCGACTGGCCCAAACACTGGCGCTACCGCCCCGAACCCGACGCCACCGTGCGGGGATTGGGTCGCATCCAACCGCGAGGCTGATCGCGCGGCCGGCGCCCCGCCCGGTTGGCGCCGGGTGGGGTTCAACGTCGCATCGAGCCGCTAGGCGGATCGCGCGACCGGCGCCCCGGCCGCTCGCCCCGACAAATGGCAACGATCGCGTCGCCGCCCGCGCCACGCCGGGGCGGCGCCCGCGAGTTCCACAACCCCGTCGCGCCATGAAAAATGCCCGCCCCGGATGGTCCGGGGCGGGCATCGCCAGAAAGTGGGAAGGGAGCGTTCGTCGCCGGGCGGATCGGTCGGGTCCCACGCGGGACGCTTCAACCGATTCGTCCGACGACATTGATGTACGATTCACGTCCCCGACGGGCAAATCGGCGCCGCGATTTTTTGTTCATCCGATAAAATCGCCGTCGGCGTTCAAGTTCCCGCCGCTTTCCCGCCGATGCTTACCCCGTCGCCCGTCCCCAAGCGGCGAGCGCTTTCATCCCCTTGGAGCTGCTTTCATGCGCAACAAAGCGTTTTTCGCCGGCCTGGCCGTTCTCGCCGTCGCCGTCGTCGGATGCGCCGACAAGTCCAAGCCCGTCGCCGATTCGTCCATGCAGGGCGATTCCGCCGTGCTCGATGTCGCCGCCCCGGCCCCGGCGCCCGCCTATGTCCCGCCGCCTCCGGCCCCCATGCCCGAGCCGGCCGTCACCTCGACCCCGACCGCCGCCGGCGGCTCGTATGTGGTCAAGAAAGGCGACACCCTCTACAGCATCGCCAAGGCCAAATATGGCGATGGCAAGGCCTGGAAAAAAATCGCCGACGCCAATCCCGGGGTCAATCCGACCACCCTCAAGGTCGGGCAAACCCTGGTGCTCCCCTGAGCCGTCGGTCGTCAAAAGCCCGATCGCCCGGAAAAATCCGGGGATTTCGGCGCCGGGGGGATTGAAAACCCCGGTTTCCACGGTACGTTTCATTCATCATGTCCCGCGCGACCGTCGCAAGGGACATCGCCGGCCGGGCTTGGAGCACGGCAACTTCGGCGGAAAATCGGGGTATTTCCCCAACAGGCTCCACGTCTGAAAGGAGATCGGGCAATGGCCAAGGCAGCCAATGGCAAACCGATGACCAAATCCGAAATTGCCGCCGCGTTGGCGGACAAGGTTGGCATCAGCAAGAAACAGGCGTCCCTGTTCTTGCAATCGCAGGCCGAGTTGGCGTATAAACAGGCGAAGAACCAGTTCACCCTCCCGGGCATCGGCAAATTGGTCCTCGCCGAAAGTCCCGCCCGCGAGATGGTGATGCGTTTCGGGCCCAAGGCAGGACAGAACGTCAAGGTCCCCAAGCGCAAGAAAGTGAAGTTCCGCATCGCCAAGGCGGCCAAGGACGCGATCCTCGGCGTCAAGAAGTGATGTGACAACCCGATCCTGAACCGTCGGCTTCGGCCGACGAGTTCGCGCCCCGCGATGCCCCCCCATCGCGGGGTCTTTTTTTGCCCCTGCCCAAACCGGCATGTCGCGCGTTGGATCGAGACCGGCGGCGGCCATGCGACCGGACGCAAGGCGCAAAATGCCCAAACCGGCATATCGCGCGTTGGATCGAGACCCCCTCACCGATTCGTCGCAAGCCCGTTCGCCCCGCCCCGCAAGCCCGCCTCATACGCCGCCCAGTCCGCCCGCGACATTTCAGCCCTGGGCGACAGACGGTAATGCCGCTCGGCCGAAATCCCCACCCCGTCGCCCCCCGTGGTGAAGGAAAACAGGCAGATCACGTCGTCCCGCATGAACTGCGCCGCCACCGGGACGCAGATCAGTCCCGGCCACTTGTCAGCGCACAACACGATGTCCTGCTCGATCTGCACAATGCTCAACTTGTCATTGCCCCCCTTGGCCTGCACCGGAATCACGAAATGCCTCCCCTCGTCGTCGACGCCCACATAAATCTCGTCGGTCTCCACTTGCCCCATCCCCGGAACCGTGGTCCGCAGGTGGCTTTGCAACCGATGACAGGTGATCCCCAGGAAAATGTCGATCAACCGGTTGTAATGCAGCTTGGCCAACAGCGCCTGTTCATCACCCAAGGCGTACAGGTCGATCAACCCCGGCGTCGAGTCGGGGATTTTGATTTCCGCCAGCAGCTCCGACGGCGTGATCCGCCCCGACGCCACCAACACGAATTGGTATTTTCCCCGTCCGGCCAGGCGGATGATCCACGACTTGCCCTTCGGCGCCGTCCTCTCGATTTCCTCCGGCAGCGCCGAGCGAAAGCGGAAGGTGTAAATCGCATCCCCGATGTTGCCCGGCAGATCGACCCCCAATTCCGTGGCGACCGTCGTCATTTCATCGCGCTCGAACTCGAACGATTCGACGCCCTTGCGATGATGCCGCTGGAAAATGCGCGCGATCAACTGCCGGCAACGATTTCCGCCGCCCTTGGAACCAGTCATGCGCGCATCCTCCCATCGAATCGGCCCGTCAGCCCGGCCACCTCAGCAGCACCACTTCCTCGCGCAACTGTTGCCGTGTCGCCGTCGCCAGCCGCGTCCTGAACAGGTCTATCCCGATCACCTCGTAGCCCAACCTTCCGGCGATGTCCGCCAGCAGTTGCCCGGTGCGGATCATCACCTGCAGATAGGACGCCTGATCCCCCACGACATATGCCAACCGCGCTCCCGGACGAAGCACCGTCTTCATTTCCTCCAGATGCCGCGCCATCCCCCCGAAATACAGCCTTGTCACCCGAGCATACATCCGCTCGAACCCGCTGGTCTTGCCCATCGCAATCCGGCGCGACTCGATCTCCGCCGCGATCGCCTGGATTTCCGCATGATCCGCCACCCACGCATCGTCCCCATCCCCCTTGTACACGTTCCGCGTGTTCGACCGCATCAGCCCTTGCTTCATCGCCTTGAGCTCCGGACGATCGCCCACGAATCCCAACAACACCGATTC
>JBBSAF010000083.1:0-9926 GCA_038252525.1 Tepidisphaerales bacterium | reverse complement strand
TAGCCGATGCCGAGGGATCGGTCGGCGAAGTCGGCGAGCGTGGTGCCGACGGTGGTGGTGGCGACGATGGTGGTCCAGTAGATCAGGGGATGGAAGCGTTTGGCGCGGATCTGCACCAGGACGGCGGCGACGAAGATGCCGCCGAAGATGGCGGTGCCGACGAGGTAGCCGAGATTCATGGACATCGACACCGCGTCGCCTGCGGTTTCGCCGAGGGTGGTGGCGGCGATCTTGATGATCCAGAAGATCAGCGTGACCTGGGGCACCTTGGTGAGGGCCTCGGCGACCCACTCGCGGCGCGGCGCGAGTCGGTCGGCAAAGTCGTCGATGGCCGGGTTGTCGGCGGCATGGAGTTCGTCAGTCATGGATCATTCCTTTCGCCATCTTGGACGGTTGGTTGAACGCGCCCCCGCATCCATCCGACCGTAGGGGGCGCCCCATGAAGAAGCGATGAACGGCGGGAACGTGCCCTCCGCCTGGAAACGATCTCCCCCGACGGGGGGGCGACATGCACAAGCGATGGACGGCGGGGACGGGCGCTTGTCGGCGGGAGTTGCGGGCGCCGGCGGGTTCGATTGCAATGGGCCGGCGATGGACACGATGGTGGAACATACGTTGGATCGCGCCGATGCGCGCCGGGGGTTGCGGTGGCGCGACGTCGCGGCGCTGTTGATCCTGTGCGCCCTGCTTTACGGATGGGGCGCGTTCGCCGGGGCGCCGCTGACGATGCATGAGGCGCGCCTGCCGCAGTTGGCCCGCGAGATGCTGCACAACGGGCAATGGGTGCTGCCTCTCAGCGGCGTGCGCCCATGGCTGGAGCGCCCGCCGGTCCCGCATTGGTTCACCGCCGCGAGCTTGGCGATCTTCGGACGGACGGGCGAATGGGTCGTGCGCCTCCCGGCGGCGATGGCCGGGATGATCCTGGTGCTGCTGACGGCGTGGATGGCGGGGCGCGGGTTCGGGCGATCCGTGGGGTTGTTGAGCGGCGCGGTGATGGCGAGCAGCTTCGAGGTGTACCGTTACGCGACGCTGGCGGAGGATGACATTTATCTGGCGGCGGTCGTCGCGGCGGCGATGGCGTGTTTCGTGATGGCCGAGTTTTCATCCGATGCCGACGCGCGCCCGCCGGCGACGTTGCTGCTGCCAGAGTTCAAAAACCCGATCCCATGCGACGGCGCCGATGCCGACGCGCGCCCGCCGACGAGGTTCCTCGGGGGTCGGACTGGGGCGGTGGCGCTGTTTTTCCTGCTGCTGGGGGCGATGAACTGGATCAAGGGACCGGCGGTGGGGGCCGTGCCGGTCGTCGCGGCGATGACGGTCTTCCTGCTATGGAACGGGTGGGATTCGCTCCGGACCGGGCCGGTCGATTGGCGCCCGATCCGACGTTATCTGTGGCTGTGGGGGTGGATCGCCTTCGCGGCCTTGGCGCTGCTGTGGCCGTATTTGGCGTGGCGGCGGTATCCGTCGATCCTGGACAACTGGATGTACGACTATCGCGGGCAGGGGGAGGAGAACTTCCAGTTCGCCAAGCCATTTTGGCACTATTTTGTGCAACTGCCGGGACTGGCGCTGTTGCCGTGGACGCCGGCGGTGATTTGGGGGTTGATCGCCACCACCCGGACCGCGTGGCGACGGGCGCGGAGCTTCGAGCGGTTCACCTGGGTGTGGGCGGTGGTGTCGCTGGTGGTACTGTCGATCCCCGGGAGGAAGCACCATCACTATTTGCTGCCGACGATCGCGCCGTGGGCGATGCTGGGGGCGATCGGGCTGCGCGAGTTCGCCAAGGTGCTGTTCAACGGCAAGGGTCCCGAGTGGTCGCGGCGCCCGTCGTTCGGCTTGGCGGCGGTCGGCCTGCCCGGTGTCATCGCGCTGGCGATTTTCGCGGGGGAAATCCCCGGCCCGCGGGGGATCGTCGTGGCGCTCAGCGTGGCGTGGCTGGCGTGCGTGGCGCTGTTTTATGTCGGACTCTCCCGCAAAATCGGCCGGGGGGTGATGGCGTCGATTCTGCTGGGGTTGATCGTGGGGTACGGCTACGCGATGACGTTCATCGCCGGCGAGGGGGACCGCACGGCGGGGGACATGGCGTTTTTGTCGCGCGTGCCCGACGAGGTTCCGGCGACGGCGCCGCTGCTGGTCAACGCGGCGGTGGACACGCTCGATTTTTTCCGGGTGCAATATTATCTGCCCGATCGCGCCCGGCTGCTGCACAACCTGACATATCTGCGCGATGAAACCATCGGCGCGCCGACGGTGTATGTCGTCACGCGGGCGCGGGATGGGTCGGAGCTGGGCACGCTGGGCGCCGTGCGGATCGTCGACCAGAGCGCCAAGTCGCGCCGCGAACGCGACCCCGGCGACCGGTTCACGCTGTTCTCACTGACATTCGACAAAAATCTGAAGCGATACCCGGCGACCCGGCCCATCGACGTGCTCCAAGCGATGCAGCGGCGGCCGGGACCTTTTTTGGGGCGATGAGACATGCGGGTGTTCGCATTGTCGTCGCGGCGATGTCCGCAAGAGGAGATGCCATGGCCAAGTCGATCGAGTTCATCGCCACCTGCCCGCCGTTGCCCCGGCGCCCGGCCAATGGCCACAAGGGGACGTTCGGGCGCGTGCTGATCGTCGGCGGCGCCGCGGAGTTCCTCGGCGCCCCGGCGCTGTCGGGAACGGCGGCCTTGCGCTGCGGGTCGGGACTGGTCCAGATCGCCACCCCCGCGTCGATCCTGCCGCATTGTTTGTCGATCACGCCGGAGTTGATCGGGCTGGCATTGGACGACCGCGCGGAGTCGGATGATGAATTGCTGGACGCCGCCGCCAAGGCCGACGCGGTGGCGGTCGGGCCGGGTTTGGGGCGATCGCGGGCGGCGTGTTCGCGGGTGATGAAGCTCATGGGTATGGCGGGCAAGCCGCTGGTGGTGGACGCCGACGCGCTGAACATCTTGGCATCGCTCGACGCCTGGCCGGTCGACGTCGCCGCCGACGCCGTGCTGACCCCGCACCCCGGCGAGATGGGGCGATTGGCGAAGTTCATCGGACGCGATTCGGTCCCCGACGACGACGCCGGGCGGATCGAGCTGGCCGTCGCTTTCTCGCGGCACGTCAACCAAATCGTCGTGCTGAAAGGCGCCGGCACCGTCGTCACCGACGGTTGGCGGGTTTATGTCAATCGCACCGGCGACAGCAGTCTGGCCAAGGGCGGAACCGGCGATGTGCTGACCGGGATGATCGCCTCGTTCATCGGTCAGGGGATGGACCGTTTCGAGGCCGCCGTCGCGGCCGTTCACCTTCATGGCCTGGCCGGGCAGCTCGCAGGCAAATCGCTGGGGCGTCGAAGCGTGCTGGCCGGCGATGTGATCGGCCATATCGCCGACGCCTTGGATGCGACGGGGAAATGAGCGGCGCCCGCGAGGGAGCGGGGAGCGGCAAGGAGCTTCCCGCCGGCGCTTTTCCCAACTCGCAACGCACAACGCGCCCCTCGCAGCTTTCGATCCCTCACGCCGCGGGGTCCTCCCCGTTGATCCAGCCGGCCGTGAGCGCGTCCTCGGGGCGCAATCCCTCGATGAATCCGAAATAAGCCGCCAGGATCGCGGTGATGAGGTGCAGCGGCACATTGAAGCTGTGCAGCGGCAGATATCCGAATCCGCGCGAGGTTTGCCAGATCAACCCCGCGAGCATGAGGAGTCCGGCCAACACCGCGAGCCCGCGTGCGAACAGCCGGGCGGTTCGGGCCGACGCCATCGAGATCAACCCCGCCGCCGCGATCAACAGGTACAGGACATTGTGGACGCCATTGACCGGCAATACTCCGAGCAGCAGCCCGTAATCGCTGGTGTTCCACAGCGGTCCGGTTCGCCAGCGCAGCGGTCCATCCACCGGCCAGACCCAGCGGGGAATGAACCCCATGACCCCGATCGCGCCGAACACGACCGCGACGCCGAGGGTGAACATCCGCGGGGCCACCGTCGATGGGCTGTCATTTTGGCTCATTGGAAACAGGATGACGACCGGGAGGGGAAATGGCAATGATAAAAACACTTCCGCGATGCGATGCACCCTCAAGTCGGGTTCGGCGCGCCCGTGCGACATGGGGGCGCGCCGCGGCGCCGCATGGCGCGTCCAAAAGAGGGGTGTGACAAGGGGGGCGTCGCGCCCTCGTTGTTATACATAAGTCCTCTCCCGCTTTAACGTACGCTCCCGCGAAGAGATATGTAGCATAGCCGCCCTCGGCTGTGCATCCCGTTGCACGCCAGCCTCCATTCAATCAGAGTTTGTGAATTTATTGAATTTCCGGAAAAAAGCCTCGTTTTAAGCCAAAAAAACGGGGTGTTTTTGTCCCCGATGGGAAAAGTTCACAGCCTCTCAGCCGGGGGCGGCTGAGCTACATGAATCGGGGGGGGATGGCCGAGATGTGTATAACGAGGCGTCGCGCCCCGGCATCTTCCCGCCTCATCGACCCAGCATCGAGCGCTCGACGAAGCCGGTGTCCACGTCGCCGGATCGGAAATGGTCGTTGTCCATGATCTGCAATTGCAGCGGGATCGTGGTCTTGATCGGCGAGATGTGGAACTCCCCCAACGCCCGGCGCATCGTCTCGATGGCCTCGGCCCGGGTCGGGCGATGCACGATCAGCTTGCCGATCATCGAATCGTAGTTCGGCGGGATTCGATAGCCCGCGTAGACGTGCGTGTCCATTCGCACCCCCGGCCCGCCGGGCAGGCGCAGCTCCTGGATCGTCCCCGGCGACGGCGCGAAGTTGCGGGCCGGATCCTCGGCGTTGATCCGGCATTCGATCACATGCCCGTTCTGGGTGATGTCCTTCTGGCGGAACGACAGTTTCTCCCCGGCGGCGACGCGGATCTGCTCCTTGATCAGGTCGATGCCCGTCACCATCTCGGTGACCGGATGCTCGACCTGGATGCGGGCGTTGACCTCGAGGATGTAGAAGTTCTGCTGCTTGTCGACCAGGAACTCGACCGTCCCGGCGTTGGTGTAATTGGCCACCTTCACCAATCGCACAGCGCTGTCGCACAGCTTTTCCCGCGTCGATTGCGACAATCCGGGGCTGGGCGATTCCTCGACCAATTTCTGGTGCCGCCGCTGCATCGAGCAGTCGCGCTCCCACAGGTGGACGGCGTTGCCGTGGTTGTCGGCCAAAATCTGCACCTCGACATGGCGTCCGAACTCGACGTATTTCTCGATGTAGACCGTCGAATCCTTGAAGGCGTTCTCGGCCTCGGCCCGCGCCTGCTTCAGCCCCGACCGCAGCGACACGTCGTTGTGGGCCACGCGCATCCCGCGTCCGCCGCCGCCGGCAGCGGCCTTGATGATGACCGGGTAGCCGATCTCCTGGGCCAGTTTCAACGCCTGCTTCTCATCCTCGATCGCCCCCTCGCTGCCGGGCACGGTGGGGACCTTGGCCTTGCGGGCGAGGCGTTTGCACTCGACCTTGTCGCCGACCGACGCCATCGCCGCCACGCTCGGGCCGATGAACTCGATCTTGCAACTGCGGCAGATCTCCGCGAAGTGGTCGTTTTCGGCCAGGAATCCATATCCCGGATGGATCGCCTGCACGTCGGCGATCTCCGCGGCGCTGATGATCCGCGGGATGTTGAGGTAGGACTCGGCGGGGGACGCCTCGCCGATGCAGATCGCCTGGTCGGCGAGCTGGAGGTAGGCGGCGTCCTTGTCGGCCGTCGAGAAGACCACCGCCGTCTGGATGCCCATTTCGCGGCAGGCGCGGATGATCCGCAGCGCGATCTCGCCGCGGTTGGCTATCAGGATCTTGGAAAACATGTCATCCCGTGCTTGGGGAAATCAGGTCGATCGACGCCGGCGCGATCGCCGCGGCTCAGGAGGGCTTGACGAGGAACAGGGTCTGGCCGAACTCCACCGTCTGCCCGTTGGCGACCAGGGCCTTGGCGATCCTGCCTCGGACCTCGGCCTTGATGTTGTTGAAGACCTTCATCGCCTCGATGATGCACACGTCGGTCTCCTCATCGATCATCGATCCGACCTGCACGAACGGCTTGGCATCGGGGCTGGCGGCGGTGTAGAACGTCCCGACCATCGGGCTTTTGATGGCCAGCAGGTCCGCATCCTCCGCGGGCGCCGCGGGCGCCGTCGCCGGGGCGACCGGGACCGCCTGGGGGACCGACGGCGCGGACAGGTACACCGGCGCCGTCGAGGGCGCCGCGCCGCGCTTCAGCACCACCCGTTTGACGCCATCGCGCACGTCGATGGTGTTCAGGTCGTGCTCGCTCATCAATTTGACGAGGCTCTCCAGCAGGGCGACGTTCATGGGGCCTTCGCCCCCGACCGCCTTGCCGCCGCCCAACGCCTTATCGGGACCGCGCGGCGCCTGGCCGGGGGTGCTTTTTCCACGCGAGGTTCTTTTTTCGCTCAAGATCGTGTCCTTTGTCCGGCGCCGCCGCGGCGATGGGTCGCGCGACGCGCTATTCAATGTGGTTCCCCTCGAACGAGCGGTCCAGGTCCGACAGCACCTCGCAACCCGAATGGGTGATCAGCACGTCATCCTCGATCCGCACCCCACCGACGCCCGGCAGATAAATCCCCGGCTCGACCGTCACGACCATTCCCGGTCGCAATTCCTCGTCCCCGCCGCTGCGGCTCAAACTCGGCGATTCGTGGATCTCCCGACCGATCCCGTGCCCGAGGCCGTGCCCGAACTCCGCGCCGTATCCGGCCTTGACGATCACATCCCGCGCCACCGCGTCGCCCTGTCGCGTCGTCACCCCCGGCCGCAGGAACCCGATCGCCTCGGACTGCGCCGCCAGCACCACCTTGTATATCTCGCGGATTTTGGGATCCGCCCGTCCGATCACCAGCGTCCGCGTCAGGTCCGAGCAGTATCCCTTGAACATCGCCCCCCAGTCGATCAACAGCGGCTGGTCGCGCTGGATCAGCGTCTCGCCGGGGCGGTGGTGCGGCAGCGAGCTGTTCGCCCCCGACGCCACGATCACCGGGAAACTGCTGTCCGACGCGCCGCGGCTGCGAAGCTCGAACACCAGCAACCCGGCCAGATGATTCTCCGAAATCCCCGCCTCGATCTCCCCCCGAATCGCCGTGAACGCCTCCTCGGCCACCCCCACGCTCTTTCGGATCAGGTCCAGCTCGTTGTCGTCCTTGACCTTCCGCAGGTTCGCCATCACGTTTTCGAGCGGGACCAGCTCGACCGACAGCCCGGCGTCCTTGATCGATTTCAACAGCGCGTCCATCTGCCCGATGGTCGCGTGATGCACCTCGAAACCCACCCGTTTCACCTTCCCCCGTCCCATCGCCGCCGCCAGCGCGTCGGACATCTTCCCGTCGCGCAGGCTCATCGTCACCCAGGCGGCCTCGATTTGGACCTGCTCCCGATAGCGGAAATCCGTCACCAGCATCAGATCCTTGCCCGTCACCAGCCCGATCGAATCGTCCCCCGTGAAGTTCGTCAAATACGCCAGATCCGGCGGATGGGTCAGGAGCATTCCGTCGAGCTTCAGATGTTTCATCGCGTCCCGCACCGCCTCGTGGCGCACCTTCAGATACGCCTTGGGCCGGGAAACCATCGTCTTGGCTGTCGTCGTCGTGGGCATGAAACCTCGGCAATCGTCCGAAAAAACGCCGTGAACCGCGGGCGACAGTAATCGCACATCCCGGCGCCTGTCAAACCCCGACGGCGCCGCCGTCGCCGCCGGGCACCCCGCCGGCCGAATCGGGTGGCGGTGCTTTTGACACCCGCTCGGAAGCCTCATAAAATCGTCCCCTTTTCCCCACGGAGGCGGTTCCGCCATGATGGACAACGCGATCGACAAAACCTCCGCCCTCGTCGAGGCCCTCGGCTATATCCAGCGATTCCACAACAAGGTCGTCGTCGTCAAGGTCGGCGGCTCCATCATGGACGACGAGCAGGCCTTGTCGGCCATCCTCACCGACATTGTTTTCATGAACTACGTCGGGATGCAGCCGGTCCTCGTCCACGGTGGCGGCAAAGCCATCAACCAAGCCATGGAGACCGCCGGCCTCAAGCCCCAATGGGTGCAGGGCCGGCGCTACACCGACGAGCGCACCCTCGCCATCGCCGAGCATGTCCTGTGCAACCAGATCAACCGCTTCATCGTCAACTTCATCCAAAGCCAGGGCTGCGACGCCATGGGGCTGCACTCGCTCTCCAGCGTGGTGCTGTTCGCCGAAAAAACGTTCCTCCAGGGCGATGACGGTCGCAAGATCGACATCGGGCTGGTTGGGGAGGTCGCCGATGTCAACGCCCGGCTGCTGCACCTGATGGTCCAGGCCGACTCGATCCCCTGCATCGCCACCATCGCCCGCGATCCGGCGGGGTCCAAGCTCAACGTCAACGCCGACACCGCCGCCGGCGCCGTCGCCGCCGCCATGAAGGCCGACAAGCTCGTCGTCGTCTCCGACACCCACGGCATCCGCGCCGACCCCAAGGACCCCGACACCCGCATCAGCCATCTCACCGCCGCCCAGATCGACGACATGGTGAAATCCGGCGTCATCAGCGCCGGGATGCTGCCCAAGGTCGAGGCCTGCATGACCGCCCTCAAGGGGGGCGTCGGCAAAACCCACATCATCGACGGACGCATCCCCCACGCCCTGCTGCTGGAAATCTACACCGAGGCCGGCATCGGCACCGAAATCGTCCAGTGAACCGCCCCCCCATCCCGCGCGACCCCCACACGGAACCACCCCATGGCCATGCACCATTTCATTTCCCTCGCCCAATCAACCCCCCAGGACCTCCGCCACACCCTCGATGTCGCCCGCAAGCTCAAGCGCCAACACCGCGAGACCGGCGCCAACGACGCCCTGCTCGCCGGCAAGACCCTGGCCATGGTCTTCGAGAAACCCAGCCTCCGCACCCGCGTCAGCTTCGAGGTCGCGATGACCCACCTCGGCGGGCGCGCCATCGCCCTCCGCCATGAGGAGGTCGGGCTTGGCGCCCGCGAGCCGGTGTGCGACATCGCCCGCGTCCTATCGGGCATGTGCGACGGCATCATGGCCCGCACCTTCGAGCACCAAAAAGTCCTCGATCTCGCCCGCTTCGCCTCGGTCCCGGTCATCAACGGGCTGACCGACTTCAACCACCCCTGCCAGGCGATGGCCGACCTTCTGACCATCGAGGAGCATTTCGGCGACCTCGCCGGACGCACCATCGCCTTCATCGGCGACGGCAACAACGTGGCGCGATCGCTCTGCGTCGCCGCCGCCCGCTTCGACATGAAGTTCATTCTCTCATCGCCCATCGGCTACGAACTGCCCCGGGACGATCTCGACCGACTGAAAGCCCGACTGCCCCATCTCCAATGCCGCCTGGTCCGCGACCCCGTCGCCGCCGTCGCCGACGCCGATGTCCTCTACACCGACACCTGGGTGTCCATGGGGCAGGAAGCCGACAAATCCGCCCGCGTCGACGCCTTCAAGGGCTACCAGATCAACGCCGACCTGTTGGCCAAGGCCCCCGCCCACGCCATCGTCCTGCACTGCCTGCCGGCGTACCGCGACCTGGAGATCACCGAGGACGCCCTCACCGGCCCGCAATCCCGCGTCTTCCCCCAGGCCGAAAACCGCCTGCATTTCCAGAAGGGCCTGCTGGCGGTTTTGCTGGCCGGCGCATGACCCCGGCAGGAGCCGCCACGCCCCGTCCAGCGGGCTGGGGCGCCTCGTTGTTATACAAAAGCCACCGGCCAACCGCCGTCGTTTTCATGTCGCGGGGGCGCCGCGCCCTCGTTGTTATACAAAAGTCACCGGCCAATCGCCGTCGTTTTCATGTCGCGGGGGCGCCTCGCCCCCGGTCTTCCAGTTCAAGTCGATGAGGACGGCGCTCAACGGGGGTTTCATAACCTCCAAACCCATCTTCGCCCGGTGGTCCACCCCGGACGGGGCCGAGGCGGCCCCGCGACAAG
>JBBSAF010000082.1:0-9942 GCA_038252525.1 Tepidisphaerales bacterium | reverse complement strand
TTCATGCGCGACCGGGGCAACCAGGTGGTGCTGGGGACGTTCGTCTCGACGTTCGTCTACTGCATTCTGGTGCTGCGGACGATCCGGGGATTCAACGACACCACCGTGGTCCCGGCGGCGTCGGTGGCGGTGGGCATCCTGCTGTCGATCCTCAGCCTGGGGGTGCTGATCTACTTCATCCACCATGTGGCGTTCTCGATCCAGGCGCCCAACATCATCCGCTCGGTGTGGACCGACCTGCGCGAGGCGATCGACGAACTGTTCCCCGAGACCCTCGGCGAAGGCCCCGAGGCCGATGAATCGTGGCTGGAGAAACAGATCCCCGACTTCGACGCCGACGCCGTTCGCATCCCGGCCCGGCGGGACGGATATCTGCGTGCGGTGGACGAGTCGGAATTGATGGAATACGCCGTCAAGCACGACCTGGTGATCGACCTGCGCCGTCGGCCGGGGCAATACATCACCGACCGCATGGTGATCGCGCGGGTGCATCCGGCCGGCCGGGTGGAGCGCGAGGAACTCATCCGCGAAATCAACGGGATGTTGGTGTACGGCTCTCAGCGGACGCTGTCGCAGGATGTGGAGTTCGCGGTGCGGCAGATGGTGGAGGTGGCGGTGCGGGCATTGTCGCCGGGGATCAACGACCCGGACACCGCCATGACGTCCATCGACCATCTCGGTTCGGCGCTGTGCATGTTCGCCAACCGGCGGATCCCCGGCCGATACCGCCATCGCGACCGCAAGCTCCGGGTGATCGCCAAGGTATTCACGTTCCCCGGCATGGCCGACGCGGCGCTGCATCAGATCCGCCAGTACGGCCAATCGAGTCCGGCGGTGATGATCCATCTGCTGCAAATGTTGTCGGTGGTGGCCGGTTGCGTGGTGCGCGAGGGCGATCAGGCGGCGATCCGGGGCCACGCGCGGCTGTGCCTGCGGGCGGCCGAGCGGGGCATCGACGACGATTCGGATTTGGCCGAGGCGCGGGAGCGGTATGGGTGGGTCATCAACACCTTGGAACGTCGCGGGCGCACGCCGGGGGTGGAAGAGGAGCTGGTGGACCACGACGACTCGCTGGAGGTGGAGAAGCCGGAATAGGCAGTTGTCGGTTGTCATTTTCCAGTTGTCAGGAGGGAGGGGGGCGCGGCCGCTTGAGGGTCCGGCGCTCTCCCGATACCGGAGGGGGCGGCGGATGGCGGGCGCCGACCGCGCGGGCATTTGAGGCTATGCCACATATCTCTTGGCAGGAGCGTACGTGGGCGGCGGATGGGGGCGCCGACCGCGCGGGCATTTGAGGTCCATCGCGCTGTAATCGGCCGACTCGCGACCGATATGACGACGAGAAAGAGGACAGGCAACCTCGTTTAATGAGCCGACGACGCGGGGTTCACCGCGCCGCCGGCGTTCGGAGGAGGTCTGGTTGGTTTGATCACACGGGGTGCGCCGACGGGTTGATCTGACTTTCGGCCAATTGAGTGAGCTTCTTGTCGGCCATCCCCTCTTCGTCGAGGGTTTTTTGCAAGGTATTGGCGACATCGCCCAGCCCCAGCCGCAGCGCGAAGTTGCGCAACGTGCCGTAGCCGGCCATTTCATAGTGCTCCACCCGCTGGGCGGCGGCGATCAACGCGGCGTCGCGGACCTTGGGATCCCCCTTGGCGTTGATCATCTCCTCGCCTTCCTTGATGAGCCCCTTCATGGCCGGGCACGTCTCACGCTCGGGGGTCTTGCCGAGGCGTTGAAAAACCTCCTCCAGACGGCGGACATGCCCGTGCGTCTCGTTGAGATGCGACTGGAAGGCATTGCGCAGCGCGGCGCTGTCGGCGGCCTCGGCCATCTTCGGCAGGGCGTCCACCAGCCGGTTCTCGGCATCGTAAAGATCCTCGAGCTGGGCGAGGAACAGATCGTCAAGGGTGTTGAACTCGGCACTGAACAAGGCCATGGGAATCTCCTTTGTTTGAACGGTCCCCCGCTTCCGTGCAAGCCGCGTGCCATGGCCTGGCTTGGCCCCATCGCTCCCCATGAACTCGCCGGCGGTTGATTGTGGGATATGCGATGGGCGTTTGACGGGCATTTGACAAGCACGCAGGTTGCCTATCATGTTTTGCCATGAGCAAAATCATTCTCCTTGTCGGACATTGCGGGCCGGACAGCAGTTATTTGCGATCGGCGGTCCGGTCGGCCGACCGCGATGCGCAAATCCTGGCGGCCGACGACCAGGCCGAATTGGCCGGAGCGCTGGCCAAGGGCGTCGATTTGGCCTTGTTGAACCGGGATTTGGGTTACGGGTTCGAGCCGGAGATGGGAGTCGAGCAGATTCGCCAGTGGGCGCCGAAATACCCCGACACCACGTTCATGCTCATCACCAACTACCCCGAAGTGCAAAAAGAGGCCCAGGCGGCCGGGGCGGCGCCGGGTTTCGGCAAACGCGAGATCCGCGCGAAACGCGGCGGCCACCTCAGCCGCGGGGCCTTGGGTAGAATGGCCTCGTTGTCGTAGGCATCTTTTGGGTCCCCCATCGGACGCCGCATCCCGTTTTCATGTCGCGTGGGCGCCTCGCCCGCGTCGTTATACACAAGTCCGGTTCCACCCTAAACCACGCCCCTGCCAAGAGGTATGTAGCATAGCCGCCCTCGGCTGTGTCCCCCATGCGTACGCGATCGACCCCTCACTCAGCCGAGGGCGGCTGAGCTACACGAATGCAGGGAGGCCGCGGACGACTTGTGTATATACTGCTCGCTGGCCCTATTGAGACAATTCGCTTGGGTAAACACGCGATGCGACGCATGTTCCGAGCCATTGCGAATGTCTCATGGAAGGCCGCGAGCAGTATAACAACGCCGCCGCCACCGGCGGCAGTCTCCGCGTCGCGGGGCCGCCTCGGCCCCGTCCGGGGGGGAACCACCGGGCGAAGATGGGTTTGGAGGTTGTGAAACCCCCTTTGAGCGCCGCCCTTATCGGCTTGAATTAAAAAAGCGGAGGCGAGGCGCCACCGCGACGTGAGAACGACGGCGGTTGGCCGATGACCTGCATATAAGAACGAGGCGCCCTCGCCCGCGTCCAAACGGCGCGACCGGCACGCATGGGGTTTGGAGGGTGTGAAAACCGCCGTTGAGCGCCGTCGTCATGGGCTTTGATTAAAAAATGCGGGGGCGAGGCGCCCCCGCGACAGAAGCCGCGCCGCCGACCGCCGACGACTTTTGCATCACAGCGAGGGTGACTGGTCCTCGGCGGGAGCGGGCGGGCGCTTCACCATTCATCGCGCAGCGCGACCGGGCGGTTGAGCACCTCGGTGAGGATGAACTGCGAACCCAGTGTCTCGGGCGTGAGCCAGCGACGGACAGCGGCGGCGGCGATCGTGGGGGCCACCGCGTGATGGACGACCGCCGGCAGCGAGGGCGCCGGGGGGAGCTTCGCGGGGGTGGGCTTCGACGTTTTCGGCGAAACGCCCTTTGCCAACGGGATTTGTGGCGGCACCGGACGCCGCTTCGATGGATCCGCACGCCGGCGCGAATCGGCCGGCGCGATCAGATCGCCAGGCCGCCAGCGGGTCGGCGGGCGATGCGCGCCGGCGCCGGGTCTCCCTTGGCCCGGCAAGGGCGGCGGGCCAGCGCGATTGGACCGGGACATGCCGCCTTGGCCGAAGCGCTCAAGCTTGGCGCCCAACTGCTTGATGGCGTTGACCATCTTGCTGACGACCACGATCACCGCGATGACGCCGAGAAACAGCAGCAACGGCACGATGTCGGATTTGGCCAGAAAAATCGCAATCATCACGAATCTCGCATGAAGGGGTCCGTGTTCCGGCTCCGGCCAGCCACGGCAACCCGTGGCCCGTCACGGAACGCCGCCTACTGCCTACTGCCTACTGCCCTCTGCCCTCTGCCTACCGCCTTCCGCCCCCCGTCCTACTGACTCTTCCCCGAATCCCCCGGCTTGGCGATCGCATCGCGCATGGCGGTGTCGGCCATCACGTTCCGCATCTTGTAATAGTCCATCACCCCCAGATTGCCCGAGCGGAAGGCATCCGCGATCGCCTTGGGGACCTCGGCCTCGGCCAGCACCACCACCGCCCGGTTCTCGGCCACCTTGGCGATGTTCTCCTGCTCGTGGGCGATCGCCAATGCCCGACGCTTTTCGGCCTCGGCCTGGAATCGGCGCTTGTCGGACTCGGCCTGGTCGGCCTGAAGCTTGGCGCCGACGTTCTCCCCGACGTCGATGTCGGCGATGTCGATCGACAAAATCTCGAAGGCGGTGTTGGCGTCCAGCCCCTTGACCAGCACGGCCTTGGAGATGTGGTCGGGGTTCTCCAGCACGTCCTTGTAGTCGCGGGCCGATCCGATGGCCGTGACGATCCCCTCGCCGACGCGGGCGATGATCGTCTCCTCGGTGGCGCCGCCGACCAGGCGCTTGATGTTGGTCCGCACCGTCACGCGGGCCTTGACCTTCAGTTGGATGCCGTCCTTGGCCACCGCGTCGATGGTCGCCCGTCCCATCGCCGCCGAGGGCACGTCGATGACCTTGGGGTTGACCGAGGTTTGGATCGCCTCGAGCACATCGCGTCCGGCCAAGTCGATGGCGGTGGCGGTTTTCCACGGCAATTCGATGTTCGCCTTGGTGGCCGCGATCATGGCCGCGATCACGCGGGGGACGTTGCCGCCGGCCAGCATGTGCGATTCCATCTCCTGCTGGGGGATGTCCATCCCGGCCCGTTTGCCTTGGATGCGGCTGTTGACGATGACCGCCGCCGGCACCTGCCGGAGCCTCATGCCGACGAGCTCGAGCATGGAGACGCGGGCGCCGCTGACCAAGGCTCGGATGTAAAGCCCGACGAACTGGAAGACCAACCCGAAGAGCACCAGAACCACGACGACGATCAACAGCACGACGCCAAGGACCCAGGGGGAGAGTTCGGCCAAGGGGGACATGGGCAGATCCTTTCGAGAGAAGAGTGCAGCGGCGTCAACCGCCGTGTCGGGGATTGTAACCGAAAAGCAGGTGGGACGGGGGAACGCGATCACGGCAAACCCCGTCGCGGGAGTTCTCCGCGCCCCGCGTCGGCTCCACACCCCCGCAACCGCGCCCCGCCTTTCGGACACCGCGCCGTGCGTCGGCTCCACACCCCCGTAACCGCGCCGCCGTCTTTCGGACACCGCGCCCCGCGTCGGCTCCACACCCCCGGCACCGCGCCGCCGCCTATCGAACACCGCGCCCCGCTTCAGCTCCACACCCCCGGAACCGCGCCGCCGCAGTCGGGACACCTTCCCCCCGCGCCCAGCCGGTTTTCCAATACCGTGAAGCCCCGCCGGCGAATCACCGTCGCGCCACAGCGCGGACACGCCGTCTCTTCCCCGCCGTTCACCCGACCGGGCAGGTTGCCGGCATAGACAAACCGCAATCCGGCGTTCCGCGCGATCTCGACCACCCCCAGCAGATCGTCAACCGTCGTCCGCCGAAACCCGTCGGTCATCTTGTAGTCAGGATGGAACGCCGTCACGTGCCACGGCATGTGCGGGTCGGTTTCGGCCAAAAAGTCGGCCATCCGCCGCAGGTCGTCGCGGTCGTCGCTGAAGCCCGGCACGATCAACGTGACGATCTCCACCCACACGCCGCGATCTTTCAGGTCGCGGATCGTCCGCGTGACATTCCCCAACACCCCGCCCAATTCGCGGTAGCGCCGCTCGTCGAACGTTTTAAGGTCCACCTTGTAGGCGTCCAAGTGCGGGCGCAAATAATCCAGCACCTCCGGCGTGGCGTTGCCATTCGACACGAACAGCCGCCGCAGCCCCGCCTTTCCGGCCAACCGGAAAATCTCCACCGCCCATTCGGCGGTGATCAGCGGCTCGTTATAGCTCGATGCCACCGCCCCGGCGCCGTGTTCGATGGCCAACTCCACGATCCGCTCGGCCGATACCTCGCGCACCCCCGCCATGGCCTTTGGATCTCGCACACTCTGGCTGGTCAACCAGTTCTGGCAATAGCCGCAGTGGTAGTCGCATCCCAGCATCCCGAACGTCAGCACCTCGGCGCCCGGCAGGACATGGAAAAACGGCTTTTTCTCGATCGGATCGCACGCCAACGCCGCCACATAACCTTGGGGCACGCGGAGTTGACCGCCGTCGTTGAACCGCACCCGGCAGACCCCCTCGCGCCCGGGTTTGACCAAGCAGCGATGCCCGCACGCCACGCAGCGAACCGCGCCGTCGGGTTCGGCCAGCGCCAACGCATCGGCCGCCGGCGCCGAATGGGCCGCCAGAACTTGCTTGAGGGATTCGACTTGGACCGTCGGATTCGCCATCGCGCCACCTTTCCCCGGCCCCGCGTCACCGGGAGGGGTTGTACGACGCACCGCGGGCACGGGTTTGGAGTGAATATCGAACGCGAACGATCATGCCCAAACCCGAGCGTGCGGGACGCCTCGCGGCCGCAGGCTTGCCGCCCCCTCACATCCCAATCCATCTCAACCGCGGATTGGCCAGACGCACGCAACCCTCCGCGGCATCGCCGCCGGCACTCATATCCCAATCCATCTCAACCACGGATTGGCCGGCCCCTCGCCGCTCGATCCATCCCAACCACGCACTTGCCTGCCCCTCACAGCTCCTCGCTGAGCGCCGCCCGCAGCAACACCAGTTCGTTGAGGACATTCCGCAAGTCGTGCATGAGCTTGTCGGGTCGCTTGGATTCGATCAACTCGCCGACCTCATCGAGTTGCCTCCGCAGTTCATCGCGCCGGGCGCCCACCTCCACCAGTTGCCGGCCCACCTCATCCCGCTGCCCGGCGACCTCGACCAGTTGCTGGCGAAGCGACCGGTTTTCCCCAATCAGTTGGGCCAATCGCTCCCCGACATGGGCCAACTCGCCGCTCTTGAGCCGCGACACCAACGCCTCGGTCGTCGAATCATCAAGCCCCAAGTCGGCATCGCCCGACCGATCCGTGGCCGCAGTGCAATCGTTTCCCATTTTCCACACACCTCTCCCGCGTCCGTTTGCGCCATCGGAATCCACTGCCCGAAGCGGGCGATCGTCTTCCATTTTCCCCCCCCCTCCCCTCCCCCCGCCTTCGATAGCCTATGCCCCCCGTCGCGGCGGTCAACCGCGCCGGCCATCCGCGGCGGTCAACCGCGCCGGTCAACCGCGCCGGTCATCCCCGCTGGCCAACCGCGCCGGTCATCCCCGCTGGCCAACCGCGCCGGTCATCCCCGCTGGCCAACCGCGGCGGTCATCCCGGCTGGCCAACCGCGGCGGTCATCCGCTCCGGCCAACCGCGGCGGTCAACCGTTTACCCCCACGCCAAGGGCAAACTATACTCCACACATGCCTTTGGTGAGCGACCGCTGCATTTGTCTCCGCAAGTTCGAGTATAGCGAGACCTCGCAGATCCTGACGCTGTTCTCGCGCCGCCAGGGGATCTTCCGCGCCATCGCCAAGGGCGCCCATCGCCGAACCAAGGCCGGCGCCGGCAAGTTCGACGGCGGCATCGACCTGCTCGATGTCGGCCACGCCGTCTTCATCCACGATCCGACCAAGGATCTCGGAACCCTCACCGAGTGGTCGCTGGCCGAGGGACACCTGCCCCTCCGAACCCACCTGCGGGCCATGCGCCTGGGGCTGTATGCCGCGGAATTGACGGGACTGCTCATCGAGGAACACGACCCCCACCCCGAGGTCTTCGACGCATTGGAATCGGCGCTGACCCAAATCCCCGGCCCCGGACGCGAGGAGGCGTTCCTGGCCTTCGAGCTGGCATTGTTGCTGCAGGCGGGCTACATGCCCGAGTGGAGCGCCTGCGTCGAGTGCGGCCGCGTCATCGGCACGCGCGATCCGGTGCGATTCAGCCCCTCGCGCGGCGGCATCGTCTGCGACCGCTGCGCCCCCGCCCTCCCCGACGCCGCCCCCTTCGACCCCCGCCTCGCCCGCCTGGTCCGCGGACTCCTCGCCCCCCCCGTCGGCGACGGCCCGGTCCGACTCCCCCGATTGACCCGCCATCAAACCGACCCCATCAACCGCCTCCTGGGAGACCACATCGAACACACCCTCGGCCGACCCACCCGCATGCGCCCGTGGATCGCCTGATAGCGCCGCAGCCCTCGATGAGGATGTCCGATCCCGACCCATCCGCACGCGCCAATGGATCGCGTGAACCACGCCACCCCATGGCGCGGCCGTCGCGCCCTCGCCCCCTCATTGATATACGCCTCTCTTGAGTTCCCCATCGGGGTGCCGCACCCCGTTTCCAAGTCGCGTGGGCGCCCCGCCCTCGTGCTCCGGCGCGACCGGCATGGATGGGGTTTGGAAGTTGTGGAAACCGCCGCGGAGCGCCGTCGTCACGGGCTTCGATTGAACAAGTGGGGGCGAGACGCCTCTTTGTTATGCACAAGTCACCGGCCACCCGCCGCGGTTTTCATGTCGCGGGGGCGCCTCGCCCCCGTTTCTCCAATTCAAGCCGATGAGGACGGCGCTCAACGGGAGTTTTCACAACCCCAAACCCATCTTCGCCCGGTGATGTCCTCCGAACGGGGCCGAGGCGGCCCCACCACGCGGGGACTGCCGCCGGTGGCGGCGGACTTGTGTATCGCAACGAGGCGAGGCGCCCCCGCGAAGGGGGAAACGCCGCAGGCAGGGGGGGACTTCCATACAACAACGAGGCCTCGCCCCCTCTCCCCTCCACGATCACTTCCCCCCTTGGCCATGGTCCCGGATCGCCGACAGCAGCTTCTCCGGGTCGAACGGCTTGGTCATGTAGGCCACCGCGCCGCACGCCTCCCCCTTTTTCCGGTGTTCCTCCCGATCCAACGCGCTCAGCATCACCACCGGCACCCCCGCCGTGTCGGCCGAATCCTTCAATCGCCGGCACACCTCGAACCCGTCCAAGTCCGGCAGCATGACGTCCAACACCACCAGATCCGGCGGATGGTCCGCCGCCTGCCGCAGCGCCGACTCCCCATCGTGGGCCGCGTGATAATCGCAACCGGCCATTTCAACATACGCGCCGATCAGCTCGTTGATTTCCCGATCGTCCTCGACGACCAAAACGTCGGATTTGCCATTTTCCATTTATTTCCTTCCGCCATCGGGTCCGCCCACCGCATGATGCAGTATAGACTGTCGGCGAGGAACCGACACGAGCAAATCGGAAGCCAACGCCATGACCCAACCCCCCCCGCCGCCGACCACGCCGCCGACCCCCCCGCCGTTGCCCACCCCCGCGCGACTCGGGATGGCCATCCGAACCTACCTCCAGATCGCCTACGACGCCCGCGCCCCCAAGGCGATCCGCGACCGCGTCGCGCGACTCTATCGCGCCGGCGAGCGACTGTGGGAGGACGATGCCTGGGAAATCGACGGCCCCCGTCGCAAATTGCGCCTGGGAAACAGGTTTTACCCCCACATGAAACTCGTGATCGAACCCCTCCCCGACCACAGCGACTTCGCCTTCCGGGCCGACACCCACGACGCCCACTGCGACCCCGGCCCGACCTCCCCCGAACGCGCGGCCTATCGTGAACTGGTCAACCAAAACCAGTCCCTCGCCCGCGAGATCGAGACCGCCTGGGAAAAAAACCGCCTCCCCACCTTCCGCGGATACCTCAAACGCGATATCGCGAGGAGACGGGGAAAGTTGTGAGGAGCGAGTTGCGAGTGGCGGGTTGCGAGTTGCGAGAGACGACAGAAGGCTCCTTCCCTCTTCTCCGCCTACTTTCCTTCCGCCCACCGCCTACTCCTTAAGGTTGCGGGTTGCGGGTTGCGGGTTGCGGGTTGCGAGAGACGACGGAATGCTCCTTCCCTCTTCTCCGCCTACTTTCCTTCCGCCCACCGCCTACTGCTTAAGGTTGCGGATTTCGCGCTGCGAGTAACGCGTGACGACAGAAGGCTCCTTCCCTCTTCTCCGCCTACTTTCCTTCCGCCCACCGCCTACTGCTTAAGGTTGCGGATTTCGCGCTGCGA
>JBBSAF010000081.1:0-10100 GCA_038252525.1 Tepidisphaerales bacterium | reverse complement strand
TGAGCTACAGGGGGACTCAGAATTTGTGAATTTATTGAATTTCCGGGAAAAAAGCCTCGTTTTCAGCCAAAAAAACGGGGTATTTTTGTCCCCGATGGGAATAGTTCAGAGCCTCTCAGCCGAGGGCGGCCGCGTTACAGAGGGTCGCTCAGCCGAGGGCGGCTGAGCTACGGGGGGGCGGGTTCTGGCGTTCTTGAACATCGTCAGGGTTTCGAGGCGGGCGGCGGCGTGATCGACGATGGGGGCGGGGTAGTCGGCGCCGATCGCGCAACGGGATGCGGTTTGTTGATCGGGGGTCATTTCGCCAGGGGCGTGGATGAATCGGTCGGGGACGTTGGAGAGCTCCGGGCAGTATCGGCGGATGAACGCGCCGGCGGGGTCGCAGGCGGCGCTTTGGCGGGCGGGGTTGAAGATGCGGAAATACGGCTGGGCGTCGGTCCCCACGCCGGCGCACCATTGCCAGTTGCCATTGTTCTGGGCGATCTCGTGATCGATCAGCGAGCGGGCGAAATGGTCTTGGCCGAGGCGATGGTCGAGGCGCGAATCCTTGGTGAGGAACATGGCGACGATCATGCGGAGGCGGTTGTGCATCCAGCCGGTGGCGGCGAGTTGGCGCATGGCGGCGTCGATGATGGGGAAGCCGGTTTTTCCGGCGATCCAGGCGGCGAGGGCGGCGGGGTCGTCGCGATATTCGAGGTGGCGGTATTCCCGGCGGAAGGGGCGGTCCATGGCCTCGGGGAAGTTGAAGGCGACCTGTTGGAAGAACTCGCGCCAAACCAGCTCGTTGATCCACGCCAGGGCGCCGGCGCCGGCGTCGGGGCGATCGCGCGCGACGGCGAGGGCGCCGGCGAGGCATTGGCGGACCGAAAGCGTTCCATGGCGCAAATGCGGGCTGAGGCGGCTGGTGCCGTCGGCGATGGCCGGGAGGTTGCGGGTGGCGGGGTAGGTGGAGATGGGGCCGGCGAGGAAGGCATCGAGCATCGCGCGGGCGGCGGATTCGCCGGGGGGGATTTCCCACTGGAGTTTCGGTTCGAAACCCAGGTCGGCGGGAGCGGGAAGTTCGACGCGAACGAGGCCGTCAATTTGTCGCGGGAGGTTTTGCGGGGAGACGGCGAAACGCAGGGGCGGCATCGGCGCGGGCGTCGGGCCGGTATCGCCGAAGCATTGGCGGAGAAGTTTCCACCAGGCGTTCTTGTAGGGCGTGAAGGTTTTGTGCGGGGCGCCGGCGTGGGTGAGGATTTCCTGTTCCTCGAAGATCACCTGATCCTTGAAGCCCTTGGCGATCCGTCCGGTTTGGGCAAACGCCAATTCGACCGCGACATCGCGTTCGACGGCGCCGGGGGCGTAGTCCTTGTTGTAATAGAGGGCGTCGGCGGCGGTGGCTTCGGCCAATTTCGGAAGCTGATCGACAGGCTGGCCGCGAAGGAAAATCAACTCACCGCCGGCGGAGCGGATCGAATCGCGCAGCTCCGTTAGGCACGCCAGCATATAGGCGACGATGGGGGCGCCGGTGTCGGGAGCGCCCAATATGGCATCGTCGAGGACGAAGACCGGGATGATCTCGCCGGCGCCGGCGGCGGCGATGAGCGCGGTGTGATCGGCCAGGCGGAAGTCGCGTCGAAACCAGACGAGGGTGGGCATGGGCGATGGTAGGCGCGAAAAAAACCGCCGCCGGGTACGAACCGGACGGCGGCGATGGATGGTCGGACATTGGCGGCGAGTGAGTGCGGCTACTCTTCCTCGCGCAACTGGGCCACGGGCTGACGGCCGGCGAAACCGGCCTGGAGCTCGTGCCAATGGGTGATCTCGGACTCGCCGAGGCGCCAGCAGAGGTACACATCGCGCCCCTCGTGGCGGCCGATGAAGTCGATCAGGCCGGTTTCACAATCCTTGAGTTCCACGCCGAGATTATCGAGCTCCTCGATGTAATCGTGGAGTTTGGTCGATTGGCGGAGCAGTTCGGCCTGGGCGTCTTGTTGGGGCTTGCCGGTGAGCGACTCGCCGGTGGATTTCAGTTGGGCAACCGACTGGTGCGTGGCCACGATGTCGGTGACGATGCGGCGAACCAAGGGCAGACTCTTGTTGGCCTCGGCCAAAGAGAACCTGCGTTGGGGCCGGGAGGGGAAGACCGGTTGGGGGCTGAGCGATTGAGGACCTGGCATGGGTCGCCGCCTTTCTTGCGAGGCGCGGGCGAACGTCGGGAAGCGGATGCCCCACTACGACGCCGACCCGCATCGGATTATGACACCCTTCGGAGGTTAGTCAAATGGCCTCTTGGGATGAGATCGGCAAAACCCGTGCCGAACCCGCAATGGCACGTCCATGCGGCATCGCGCCATGTCCCCTCGCCACTTTTTGCGGCGATCGAGGCATTGGCGATGTCCGCGGTCGGTGATGGGTGTTTGATGTTTGCTGGTCGGTGTTCGGTGGTCCATGGTTGGCGGTCCAGGGTTCGTGATCCGTCCTCAGTGGCTCGGTGTTCGATATGCGGGATTCATGGTCGGCCGCCCCATGCATCATGCCCCTCCGTTTTTTCCACTGACAACCGACCCCTGACAACCGCCCACTTTTTTCGTTTTGTTGCTTGTGGAAGGTGGGTGAATCCCCGATATTGACAGGTGATTGTCTGATTGTTGCGGACTTCGCAAGTCCAAAGGAGCGGAAATGACGCGACGCACCTCCATCATCGTTTTGCTCGGCGCCGTCCTCGTGGGCATCGCCGCCGCGCCGGCGCAATCCCTATTCAGCGGTGAGGAGTTGTGGGCGGTCGGGAACCTTTGGAAGCGCACTCAGGCGGAATGGGACTGCGAGCAAATCCGCTACAAGGATCGGCTGGCCGAAATCGAAGCCTCGTCGGCGCCGGAGAAGCACAAGGAGTTTTTCCGTCGCAAGGAGGCGGCGCAACATCGGGCCGAATCGCAACGGTTGGCGGGCAAGCGCCACCAGGTGCAGAACGTGCTGATCGACGAGGCCAGCGCCCGCGCGTCGGGTGGTCGATCGCCCACCAGCGAGAGGATCGACGCGACGCTGGGGACGAAGATCGACGACAAGGCCCATCGCGGCATCCCCGGCGATCTGGATGCCCAGGGGGGCGTGCGCACCGCCGAGAAGATCAAACAGACGTTGGCGGACATGGGCCTCGGCGATCTGCATGTCGTCGAGACTCCCGGCACGCTGCAAATCGAGGGGGATTTTCAGGTCACCATCCACAAATCCGGGCTGGAGCCGCAGGTGGGCGACGAGTTCCACCGGATCAAAAACGAGGTGGACGCCCGCAACCACGAGGTGTATCTGTCCGAGCGCATGCGCGACCGGAACGCCGGAACCCAGCAGGCGGGGACCGATTATGTCGAGGTGCAGGACCATCTGAAAAAGGCCGCCGACGGGCACTTGGCGACCGACCAGCGACTGGTCGAGGAGCCGGATTTGATGCAGACGCTGGCCAAGGGGACCAACAAGACCCTGGACATGGGGGATGTGACCGATGAGGAATTGGCGGCGATCCTGAAGCAGCGCGGGATCAAGGACAAGCCGGTCGATTTCCGGAAGAAACTCGCAGCGGTGAAGGAGCAGCGGGCGACGATCGCCGACCCCGCGGAGGCGGGGAGGATCCGCGAGGCCAGCAAGGATATTTTCGTCGTCGCCGAGCGCAAGAGCTATGCCCGCTCGAAGCAGGAGTTCGACGCCAAGCAGGCCGAGGTCGGGAAGATCCAGGAGGACATCAAGAAGGTCGATGCGATGGCCGACACCCCGGCCACCGCCGAGCGCCGCAAGGTTCTCAAGAAGTCCCTGCAAGACCGGGCGAAGGCGATCCGGGAGGAATTGATCGACTCCCGGAGCAAGATGCAGGCGGCCAAGGCGGCCAATGACGAGCTTCGAATCGCCCCCAAGAGCGCCAAGGGCGGCGACATGGCCAAGGCGCCCGGCGGCGCTGACGCGACCAAGGCGCCGGATTCACCCGATGGCACGCCCAAGGCCGTCGCCGCCGACGGTCCCGACGGCAAGCCCAAGACCGGCGCCGACGCGCCCGAGGGGAAGTTCAAGAGCGCCGCGGGCAAGGCGGGGGATGTCTTCGGCGCGGTGATGACCATCGGCGACATCGGCAACGCCTGTCGGACACTCGAGGAATACCAGGAGGGCAAGGCCACCCTCGGGCAGGTGGTGCGCTCGGTGGTCGATCTGACCCCCGCGGGCGGGGTCGTGGGCGCCGGCGAGAAGATCGCCCACTCGGGCGTCGATTACGCCAAGGCCCGCCAAGGCATCAAGGCGGCCAACGAAACCAACATGGAGGCGTACCTGACACGATGGGAGTTGAATCTCCGCAAGGCCGGACTATCTCCCGCGCAGGCCCGCAAGACCGTGGGTGACGCGGTGCTCGGCGGGGACCTCGACGCCCTCGAGGCCCGCGCCGTCCAGCTCCGCGCCGCCGGCAAAAGTGTCGAGACCCCCAGGCTGGTCGTCGAGGATGGCGTCGGTCCCGACGGCGGCGCGTGGTACATGTGGGACAACACCAAGGACATGGCCACGGGGATGGCCGACAGCGCGGAGCGCGGCATCGAATACATCGTCACCGCCCCCGGGCGCACGGTGATGGCGTTGGGCGAACGCGAATTGGCCGAGGCGACGCTGGATTACAACGGGCAAACCGCCCAGGCGGACATGAAGACCCGTCTGTTCCGATCGTTGCTGATCGCCGGGGTCGATTCCAAATCCGCCCTCGACGCCGTGCAGAATGGCGGATCGGCGCTCAAGGCCGCGACCGCCGAGGCCCGCGCCAATCTGCAGGTCGCCCGCGATCAGGCCGCCAAGGTCGAGACCGAGCGGTTGGCGATGCAAGGGCGGCTGGACGCCTGCCTCCGGCGCATCGACGGGCTGCGTTGGATGGAGGTGGAGATCCGTTCGGACCCGGTCTCGCCGATCCCCATCCCCAAGGACGCCGGCGCCGACCAAGGGGTCGATGTGGTGGTGTCGGTCGAATCGTCGCTGCCCGACGCCATCGCCGCCATCGCGCGGGAGATCGCCTCGATCACCGGCCAGACCCCGACCGTCGCCGCCGTCTACACGCTCAATCTCAAGAACGCCAAGGCGGTGCGACCCGGCCAGTGGAAGATCACCCTCCCGGCCAAGCCCGACGCCTACCCCGTGACCGTCGCGGGGAGGATCACGATTTCCGGGCTGTCCGGCGAGTTCGCCGCCATGGGGCGCATCATCGAGCGGCAAATCCCCGGCCTGATCGTCGTCAAACAGGCCGCCGAGACGATTTCCCTGCCCAAGGAACATTACGCCTTCGTTGACGGCGATTACGAACCGATCGAGGCCACCGTCACCGGCGCCGGGGCGGACCCGTCGGCGTACTTTTACTACTGGACGGTCGGCGAGCGGACCCGATTGACCGACTCGCCGCGGATGATGTTCACCGCCGAGCTTCCCGCCGGCGACAAGGCGCCGCCGACGGTCATCGGCGTGGCGTTGTGCGACGCGGCCACCGGGTGCATCCTCGCCGAGGCCCATGCCGACGCGACGGTGTCGCCGCTGCGGGCGACGATGCTCCTCGTCGAGTACGGCGGGCATGTGTGGAAAACCATCGCCTGCGACGAGGTGAAAAAGTTCCCCCGCAACCGGCTGGGCGTGCCGGAGATCGTGAAGGAAATCAAGGCAATCAAGGACGCCGGCTGGCTCGAGGCCGACTGCATCCAAGGCGAGGCGCGGGATAGGGATTACGTCCTGTACGGTCGGCCCAATGGTCCCTATATCCGATACGCCCAGGACACGGGGCTGAGCATTGACGAGACCGGGCAGTATCGCGCTGGCCGGAAAAACGGGCGGTGGACGCAATACGGCGATGGCGGAACCTTGCTCGACGGGGTGACGACCTATGTGGATGGCAAAAAGGACGGCGTCGAGTTCCACTACCTTGACGGCAAGCCCCACGGCAAGACCACTTGGAAAAACGATATGAAGGACGGCGTCCGCGAGTTCTACTCCTCCCGCGCCCCCGGCGGGATCATCGAATGGTACCTCTACCGCAACGACAAGCAGGAGGACTTCTTCCGCTGGGAAGCCCGCAGCGGCGCGGTCTACGACGAGGGGAGCAAGTCGCTTCGCCCCGTCACCACTTGGACGCGCGTCGGGTATAGCGGAGGGCACGGCTTCTTCGAACGCTACGACCACAACATGAACCTCATCAGCCGGGAGAATTGATGCGATTGAAACTCACCAAGACGATGTTGGCCATGGCCTTGGCATCCGGGATGACCCTCTGCGGATGCGGTGGCGGGGACGAGCCGACCCCCGCGCCCGACGCACCGAATTCCGCGGCGTCCGACGGCGTCGCTCCCCCCGCGTCACCGTCGGCCGACTCCACCGCGACCGTCCCATCGCAGTCCGGCGGGTCCACGCCGACCGCGCCGCCTAAGACCCCCCCGCCGCCCAAGCCGGTGGCGTTCGCGCCCGGATTGGGCGATTATCGCGTCGCGGCGCCGGCGGCCCAGGGCACATCGCTCACCGCCCGCTGCGCCATGGCGGGAACGCTGACGGTGTTGGACGCCGTCGACCATAAGCTTGGGTCCGACCGATCCGATTCGCCGACGGTCGTTTGCGTTGTCCCCGCCACCGATGGCGCCCGGCTGGTCAAGTTGCGGTTCGAGCCGGCCGACGGATCGCCGGGAACCCAGCGGTTGTTGCCGCTGGCAGCCAACGATTTCACCATCGAGGCGGTGCTGGCGCCGCCGACGGGTCGGGACGGGCGATGGACACTCACGTCGGAAGGTCCCTCGACCCGGCCGGTCAAGCCCATCAAGAAATAATCGTTGGCTCCAAGCGGATCGCTTGTCCATTCAATGCCCATGAAAGCACCGACGCCCCGGACGGGAGGGTCCGGGGCGTCGGCGCTGGCTTGTCGGCCGAACGTTCGCGGTTCAGCGGCCGGCTTGGGTGCTGAGGAGGGGGAACTGCTTTTCCTCCTGCTCGCGCTGGATGATGATCGTCGGCTTGACGAGGATCAACAGCACTTGGTCGTCCTTGGCCATCGAGCGGTTGGTGAACAGGCGCTTGAGGAAGGGGATCTTGCTGAGGACCGGGACGCCGGCCTCGCGTTCGATCTCGCCGGAGAGGGTTTGGCCACCGATGAGGAGGGTGCCGCCGTCGGGGATGCTGACGGAGGTCTTGACGCTGGTGAGCTGCAATTCCGGCTGCTGGACGATGCCGATGGCCGACTGCTGGGTGGTGCCGATGCCCCCGGTGTTGTCTCCGCCGTTGGTGGTGGCGGTGGCGGAGGCGAAGGCGAACTGGAAGATCTGGAGGATGCGGGCGAGTTGGGGTTCGAGGTTGAGGGTGACATACTTGCGGTCGGCCGAGACGGTGGCTTGCACCGACAGGATCACGCCGGAGTTGATGATGCTGATGGTGGGGTCGTAGGCGACGGCGCCGTTGGCGACGGTGGGGTTGAGGTCGCTGACATAGGCCCGCTGGGTGGAGACCATTACATAGGCTCGCTGGCCGTTGAAGAGGGTGATGCGCGGGGCGGTGAGGAGGGTGCTGGACTGGGTGGCCTGGGTGGCGCGGAGGAGCAGGCTGACTTGGAAGTCGTCGAGGAAGGCGTTGCCGTAGGTGATGGGGCTGGTGCCGCCTCCACCGATGCCGAGGGCGGGGGTGGATCCGCCGGCGCCGCCGAAAGAACCCGAGAGGTTGCCGGGGATGGTGGTGTCCGCGGTGCTGGTGAACAGGTAGGAGTTCTGGTTGACCTGCACCGGCGACCAGCGGCTGAGCGGGCCGGACTGCTGGTTGAGGGCCACATCGAGGTCGAGGCCGATGTCTTCGAGGAAGTTGCGCTGGACGGAGAGGAAACGGGCCTCGATGGAGACCTGGATGGCTCGTTGCTCGCGGAGCTGTTCGAGGAGGGCCGACAGCTGGCGATGGTTCTCGGGGGTCTGGGTGACGATGAGCTGACCGGACAGCTCGCGGAGGGAGCCGACGGTGCCGCCGGCATCGCGCCAGGTGTCGGGGGCGACGGTTTGGGTGATGAGGTCGGTGATTTGGGTGACCAGTTCGGTGCGGCCGACCTGGTTTTTCTGGTCGTTTTGGTTGTTGTTGGTGTTGCCGAAGAGGCCGCCGCCCCCGCCCCCGCCCCCGCCGCCGCCGCCGTTGTTGCCGTTGCCGCCGCCGCCGCCGTTCCTGTTGGCGCTGGTGGCGGCGTTGAGGTCGAAGTTGGGGGCGTTGTTGTAGTCGGGGATGTTGATGATGAGGTCGCGGATGTCGTAGGTTCGGGTGACGACGTTGCGGGAGAGGTCCTCGCTGGTCGAGATGGTGATGACACCCTCGTCGACGGTGTAGGTGAGCTGAACCACGCCGCCACCGACATCCTTGAGGATGATGTCCAGGGCCTTGGAGAACTTGACATCGCGGAGGCGTGCGGAGACGGCGGTGGTCTTGTCGACGCCGGCGGCCTCGAGGGCGCGCCAGTTGACGAAGATGTTGGCGCTGGTCACATCGCGGAGGAAGTTGATGACCTCGTCGAAGGGGACCTGCTCGAATCGGAGCTCCGGCAGGCGGCGGTCGAGCTGGGCGCGGACGGCGGCGTCGGCCTGGCTCTGGCCCTGCTGGGCGTTGGTGCGATCGCGCATCTCGGTGATGTCGGGCCAGTTGGCGGGATAGCGGAGGATGTCATCGTAGGGGATGAGCTTTTCCTCGGCGTCGTTGAGGATGCGCTCGAGCTGGCGCTGGGTCTCCTCGCGGTAGTCGCGCTGCTGCTGGAGGACCAGGCGGTTCTCGACGAGCGGACGGACGCCGGAGGCGTAGTCGTTCTTGGGATCGAGGGTGAGGATCTGGTCGATGACGCCCAGGGCCTCGTTGTCCTTGTTTTCCTGGATCAGCCGCATGGCGGTGCGGACGAGGGAGGCGACGGTCGCCTGGCGTTCGGAGGCCTGTCGATCGAGGCGGGATTTCTCCTGCTGGACGGCTTGGGTGGCCTCGCGCTGGGACTCGCTGGCCTGATAGGTTCCGCGGGCGGTGGCGAGGGATTGTTCGACATCGGCGAGGGTGTTGTCGAAGCCGGCCAGGTCGCCGGTGGCATAGACGCTGGTGGCGGCGGAGCGCTGCACGCGGGCGTTTTCGATTTGGCGTTGGGCCTCGGCGAAGTTGCCGGCGTTGATGGCGGCGCGGGTCTGCTCGATGGCGGTGTTGAACTGGTAGCTGATGGCTTGGCGTTGGGTGAGGATGCGCTGTTCCTCGCGGCTGAGGAGGTTGGCCGAGGCGCGACCGGTGAGCTGGGCCATTTCCTGCTTGCCGGCGGCGGCGGGCTGGTTGGCGGGATCGAGTTCCGACGCCCGGGTATAGAGGCGGAAGGCGTCGTCATACTTGCGATCGGCGGCGGCGGCGCGGGCCTGCTCGACGAGGGTCTGGGCCTCGTAAGCCTGCTGCTGGCGACGGATGCGTTCGAGCTGGGCGGTGGCCTCGAGCTGTTGTTCGGGGGTGGCGTTGGCCGGGCCGGTGGCGACGGGAGGGGTCGATACCGTGGCGGTGGCCTGGGGAGGCGTGACCGCGTCGGGGGCGGTGGCAACCGGCTGGGGCGCCGGGGCGACGGGTTGGGGCGCCGGGGCGACCGGCTGGGGCGTCGGGGCCGGGACGGCGGTTGCGGGGGCCTTGACCTCGGGGGCGGGCGCCGGAGCGGGGGCTTCGGGAGCGGCCTGAGCGACTTCGACCGGTTTGTCACGGTCGGATTTCGCGGCGGCATCGGCGTCGGCCTTGGCCTTGGCGTCGGACTTTGCTTGGGCGTCGGCCTGGATCTTGGCGGCGTCGGCGGCGGCCTGATCGGCGGCCGTCTGGGCGGCGCGGGCCTTGGCGGCGTCGGTGGCCTGGGTGAGATGCTCGGACTCGACCTGCTCCTGACGGCTCATGCGATTGAGATACGTCTCCGGAGGATCGCTGAACATTCCGGGCTTGTAATTGGCGGCCTGGGCGGTCTGGAAATGCTTGCGGGCGTTGATCCAGTCCCCGGATTCGTATTCCTTGACGGCCTGCTCATAAACGGCCTTGGCGTCTTGCGCGGTGGACTTGCGGGTTTCCTGGGCAAGGGCGATCTGCTCGTTGGCCTTGTTGCGGGT
>JBBSAF010000080.1:0-10192 GCA_038252525.1 Tepidisphaerales bacterium | reverse complement strand
GGGGGCGGGGGCGGCGGAGGGGGTTGGGTTTTGACCCTACGGGCGACGCGATCCAGCAGGTCGGACATCAAAAATTTGCTCTTGAGCATGTAATCTTGCACGCCCAGGCGGGCGGCCTTGATGATGACATTCTTGTCGACGGTGGCACTGAGCAGGATGACCGGGATGTCGGCGGTCGCCGGGGCCTCGCGGAGCTTGCGCAACAAGGTCGGACCGTCCATCATCGGCATCACCACGTCCAGCAGGATCAGGTCGGGACGATTGGCGACGATGCGGTCGATGGCCTCGAAGCCGTTGGCGGCGGTGTCGGCCTGATGCCCCCGCAGGCGCAGGGCCGCGGCGATCGGATCGCGGATGACGGCCACATCGTCGACGATGAGTATGCGTGCCATGTTCGAGTCGCCTGTTTGGGGTCCGCGGGAACGCCAAGGCCACCAATGGATCGGAACATCCGATCCGGCCCCGCGGGGATTACCCCCCTTTGTTATCGAACAAATAGCAAAGGGGGTTTGTCCGAAAATAGCGGGGAACACCGATTTCCGGCGATCGGTGCGCGGGGTCCAATAAAAATCGGACGGCCGGGGCCGTCCGAGGGGATCGAATCACATGCGACAGGACCGAATCACTCGACTTTGGGTTCGTCGGGACGGATTTCCGGTTCCATCATCGTCGGGGGAGGCTCGACGGCCGGCGCCGGCATTTCGGTCGCCGTGGGCTGGGCCGAGGGCGCCGCCGTGGCGGGCACATCGACCGGAGCGGGCGGGGCGGTGTCCGCCGGGGTCTCGACGACCGGAGCGGTGTCGGCGAACTCCTCCTCGGCCTCCTCGCGGTAGACATCATCCATCTCGGTGGCGTCGACCTCGCGGCGCATCAGGTAGTAGATGATGGTGTTGGCCGAGAAGTAGAAGCTGATGACGAACGCGCCCATGATCGCCAGGAGGATGTAGATCCAGAAGGCGACGAACCACGCGCCGATGTCGCCGCCGGTGTTGAGCGACAGGAACGGAATCTGGTAGGGCATGGACTGGAAGACCGGCGCCGGCAAGAGGGTCGGCCAGAGGGGGACGCCAGGGGCGGCGTGGGCGAACATGCCCAGCCCGACGAAGCCGTGGGTGAGCGTGAGGATCAGGTAGACGAAGATCCGCACGAAAAGGTAGCACAGCGCGCCATAGGCGACCGCCACGGCGGTGTAGAAGAGCATCCGCCAAGGTCGGGCGTAGATGTAGCTGAACGAGCGGCTGATGGCGTCGAAGCTGTCGGAGCCTTCGACGGCGATGGTCGGGTACATCAGCGTGAACCCGCCGACGGTTCCGATGAGCATCAGCGTCATGACGAACCCGCCGGCCAAGGCGAGGACGAACGGGGCGCCGACGAGGATCGGACCAACCCAGGGGACGTTGCCCAGCAGGGACACGGCCGAGACGATCAGCCCGATCACCAGGATGATGAGCAGCGGGATAAGCGGGGCCGAGACGAAGCTGAGTCCCTTGGCGACGCTGAACTTCAAAGCCTGCTTCATCGAGAGCTTCTCGTCGCGGGCGACGTGAAGGGCGGCGATGCGGGCGATGGCGCCGCCGAAGACGGCCCAGAGGATCAGCAGCCAGAGGATGAACAGGACGAAATAGAGTGGATGGGCGCTGAGGAGCCAACCGGGGCCGACGGTGAGGAAGTTGGAGATCGAGTCGGTGACGCCGCCGGCGACGAGCCAGTTGTTGGCGACGACCCCGCCGACGACGGCGTTGATCTGCCCGACCTCATATTCGAAGAAGGTGATGAAGATGCCGCGGCCCTTGATCGATTCGACCTGTTTCCAGACGGATTCGGCCTCGGCGTAGGCGTTGGCGACGGCGCGGTCGCGGACGCGGAGGGCGGCGTCGCGGTCGGCGCCGGTTTTCTTCTCGCCGTTTTTGTCCCAGTCGTCCATGGCGCTCTTCACGAGCTTGCCGCGCTGTTCGAGCACGCGGTCGCGCATGATCGACAGATGGCGGCCCTCGCGGGCGGCGACCTCGGCCTCGGCGCGATCCTTCACGGGGGGATTGTCCACCTGCCGCAGCATCGAGGCGTACTCGCGCTCGGTGGCCTCGCGGCGATCGCGCCGGGCGGTGTCGAACGCCTTGGCCGGTTCGGCGGACGTTGTGGCCTGTTGCCACAGCGCGATTTCCGACGACACCGCCAGGTGCCTGGCCGGCCAGATCGCGTCCAGGACGCGACCGCCGAGGTACATCAGGAGAATCAGCGCCAACCCCAAGATCAGCTTGGAGGGGTGGACGGCGATCCTGAAGGACCGAAAAATGTTGGTGAACGGGAATGTCGCCCGCCAGTCAATACCACGGATCACGCGCGGTTCTTCCGCCATGGTCGGTGTCCTTTCCCTAAAGGGGGTCTTGGGGTCGGCAGTTCAAGAAAGGGAATGACCTCATAAACCCGCAAGCGGGGATTATAGTGAGCGGTGTCAACCATTCCAACAAGTGATTTCGTCGGCGCGCGGATTATTGTCCGGCCGGGTCCTCGGGGTCGAGCGAACCGGCGTCGGCGCGGGGGTCGCCGTCGTCGCGGTCGGCGGGAATTTGATAACGCCCATCGAGCCACCGTCCCAAGTCGATCAACTGGCATCGCTCGGAGCAAAACGGCAAGACCTTGGCCAATTCCGGCGTTTTCGGCGGGTGGGCGACGGGTTTGCGGCAGATCGGGCAGTTCATCAACCGGCCTTGGCGGGGGTGGCGGGCTTGGATTCGGGCTTGGGCTTGGCGGCGGGTTCGTTGCCCGCGGGCTTGGATGCCGAGGCGGGCTTGGGGTCCGACGACTTGGAATCGGCGGGCTTGGCGTCGGTCGCCTTGGCGTCGCCGGCGCCGGCGGCGGTCGGGGCGGCATCGCCCTTGGCGGCGTTCTTGTAGTTGTCCGAGCGGTAGTCGGTGATATAGAACCCGCTGCCCTTGAAGATCAGCCCCGCGCCGGCGCTGATGAGGCGGCGGACCTTCTTCTTGCCGCATTGGGGGCAGACCTCGATCGCCTTGGCGGTCATCGACTGGAACTTTTCGAACCGGTGATCACAGGCCGAACATTGATATTCATAGGTGGGCATGGCGAACCTCGATTGCGTCATCCATCAGGTGGCGCGGCTGACCGCGACGCCGGCGGGGCGAAGGGTTCGGCCATGGTGGCGATACCCCTTTTGCATGAGCATGACCACGGTGGGTTGGTCATACTCGTTGCTCGGTTGCTGCATGAGGGCCTCGTGCAGGTTGGGATCGAAGGGCGTGCCAGGCTCGGGGGCGATCTCCTCGACATTCTGTTTTTTCAGCACGTCCATCCATTGGTCATGGATGATCCTCATGCCCTTGAGGATGGTGGCGCCGTCGGCCTTGGACGGATCGACGCCCAGCGCGCGCTCGAAGTTGTCGATCACCGGCAGCAGGCTCTTCATGAGGGCGCTGTTGGCGTATTGGACCGCCTGCTCCTTGTCCTGTTCGAGGCGGCGCTGGGAATTGCGATAGTCGGCCGTCGCGCGGGCGAGGCGCTCGAACAGGTCGTCGCGCTCGGCGCGCAGTCGGTCGAAGGCCCCGGTGTCGGCATCGGCGCCGGGCGCGTCGGCGGGGAAATCATCGGGGTCGGCGTCGGGGCGGTCGGCGTCGGGGCGGTCGGCGTCGGGGCGGTCGGCGTCTTGTTTGCCGCTTTGGCGGATCTCGTCGTCGTAATCGTCGGAAAATCGGGTCATGTCAGTGCTCCGGCGTGTGGGCCGGCCTCTGGAGTGTCAAAACCGATGCCAAATCACTCGTTCCCGTTGAACATCTCGCGCAATTTGTCGAGGAATCCCTTGCGCTGGGGCATGACTGCGGTGTCCTCGGTGCCGGCGAACTCGCGCAGGAGGTGTTTCTGCTTTTCGGTGAGCTTCTTGGGCACCTCGATCATCACCTGGATCAGTTCGTCGCCGTTGCGGTATGAACGGATGTCGGGCAGGCCCTTGCCCTTGAGCTTGAAAATCTCGCCGTGCTGCGTGCCGGCGGGGATGTCGAGGTTCTCCGGGCCGCGGAGGGTCGGCGCCTCGATGGTCGCCCCCAAAGCCGCCTGGGTGAAGCTGATTGGGATCTGGCAGACGATGTCGTTGTTGTGGCGGCTGAACATCGGGTGCGGCTTGACGCGGATGTAGCAGTGGAGGTCGCCATGCGGCGCCCCGGCGTCCCCGGCCTCGCCCTCGCCGGCGATGCGGACGGCTTGGCCTTCGTGGACGCCGGCGGGGATTTTCACGGTCACGACGCGCTTGGCAAGTTGTCGGCCACCGCCCCCGCAGGCGGCGCAATGGTCCTTGACGACGGTCCCGCGCCCCCGGCAGTTGGGGCACGCGGTGACCATGCGGAACATGCCGCCGAAACCCTGTTGGGCGACCTGTCCGCGCCCCCCGCACTGGACGCAGACGACGGGGCTGGAGCCGGGCTTGGCGCCGGTGCCCTTGCAGGTGTCGCAGGCATCCTGGCGCTCGAACTCGATGGTTTTCTCGGCGCCGCGGGCGACCTCGTCGAGGGTCAGCTCGACCTGGGTCTCCAGGTCGAAGCCCCGCGCGTGCGCCGCGGCCCGACCGCGACCGCGGCCGCCGCCCATGCCGCCCAGTCCGCCGAAGATGTCGTCGAACATCGAGAAGATGTCGCCGGCGTCCATGTGGGAAAAGTCGTGCTGGCCCATTCCCGCCACGCCTTGATGGCCATACTGGTCGTAGCGGCGGCGTTTGGTTTCATCGCCGAGCACCTCGTAGGCCTCGGCGCATTCCTTGAACTTGACCTCGGCGTCATGCTTCGACTCGCCTTGGTTGCGGTCGGGATGGAACTTCATCGCCAGGCGGCGATAGGAGCGCTTGATCTCCTCGCCGCCGGCGGTCCGCTCGACGCTGAGAACCTCGTAATAATCTCGTTTGGTGGTGGCCACGGCCCCTTCGCCCTTCGGAAAATCCCAACGATCCCGCGCGTTCGTCAAATCGCCCTGGCCCTTTTGGCCGCGTCGATGCCCGCATCCCATTCTTCGGGTGTGTAGGCCAACAGCATTCCGACATCCCGCACGGCCTCGGGACCGAAGCGCGACTCCAAGGCGTCCCAAATGCGTTCCTGACGGGAGCCGTCGCCAATGCCGCGGAAGGTTTGGGAGATGATCGATCCGCCGAGCCGTCCGGCGATCCGATGAATGCGGAAGGTCGGCGAGTCCAGACCCAAGGCCTCGGTCAGATGTCGTCGCAAGAGGGTTGGATTCAGTTTTGGCATAGTATCTCGCACCGTTTGACGATGCCCGAACAGGCCTCATAGTAGGCCGTGGCCGCCAGCTTGATTGTACGGCGGGAACCGATTTCGCCCAAGGCGCGCCAGCGGTTGGAGAGCCATTTGGACGAAACGAACCGCATGTTGTTGGACCAGAGACGGGCCACCTTCTGGATGTCGGCGGCGAGCGTGGCGCGATGTTCGTTGTCGCCGAGGATTCCCAATGCCGCGACCCTTCCGAGGAGCTCGCGGAGATCATGCCCGGCATCCATGGATTTGCGTCCGGCCCGGATGTCGGCGTCATGGCGCCAGATCAACGCCCTCAACATCGCCTCGACGGCGCGGCCAGCGAGATAGACCCCGCCGGCCGAGAAACCGCGTGACAATAAATGCCCCGCCTCGAGCAGGCGTTCCAGTCCGCCGGCGCGATATTCGGATTCGCCCAGCGACGCCATGACGCCAAACCCTTTCGTGACGTGGGCCACGAGGCGAAATGGATCGCCCCATGGCCCCTCGCCATTGCCATCGCCCCCTCACACCACCGCGCCCCTCACCGGCTCGGCGGGTTCGCCTTTTTTCTCCTTGATGTCCGCGATGATGACATCCGTCGTCAGCGCCAAACCCGCCACGCTGGCGGCGTTGAGGAGGGCGGTGCGGGCGACCTTGGCCGGGTCGATGATGCCGGTCTTGACCAGATCGGCGAACTCGCCGGTCGCGGCGTTGTAGCCGAAGGCGTTGTTCTTGTTTTCCAGGATGCGGGCGACGATCACCTCGCCGTCCTCGCCGGCGTTGTCGGCGATCTGCCGGGCCGGGCTGCGGAGGGCCTCGGCGACGATGTCGAAGCCGATTTTCTCGTCGCCACGGACCTTGGACTTGCCGGCGACCACCGCCTCGATGGCGCGGAGGAACGCGACCCCGCCGCCGGGGACGATGCCCTCCTCGGCCGCCGCCCGCGTGGCGTGCAGGGCGTCGTCGATGAGGTCCTTGCGCTCCTTCATCTCGGTCTCGGTGTTGGCGCCGGCCTTCACGACGGCGACGCCGCCGGTGAGCTTGGCCAGGCGCTCCTGGAGTTTCTCGCGGTCATAGTCGCTGGTGGTGCGCTCGATCTGGGTGCGGATCTGCTCGGAGCGGGCCTCGATCTCCTTTTTCTTGCCGGCGCCCTCGATGATCAGCGTGTTGTCCTTGTCGATCACGACGCGCTTGGCGTGCCCCAATTGGTCGAGCTCGAGGTTCTCGAGCTTCTCGCCGCGATCCTCGCTGATGAACGTCCCGCCGGTGACGGCGGCCAGATCGCCCATCATGGCCTTGCGCCGATCGCCGAAGCCCGGCGCCTTGACGGCGCAGATGTTGAGCACGCCGCGGAGCTTGTTGACCACCAACGCGGCCAACGCCTCGGACTCGACATCCTCGGCCACGATCAGCAGCGGGCGCCCGGAGCCGACGATCTTGTTGAGCAGCGGCAGGAGTTCCGGCAGGTTCGAGATTTTCTTCTCGTGCAGGAGGATGTGGCAATCCTCGAGCACCGCCTGGAGCGTGGTGGGGTTGGTCAGGAAATAGGGGCTGAGATAGCCCTTGTCGAACTGCATGCCCTCGGTGTATTCGAGGACCGACTCGGTGCCCTTGCCCTCATCGACGGTGATGACCCCCTCCTTGCCGACCTTCTCCATCGCGTCGGCCATGAGCTGCCCGATCTTCTCATCGCCGTTGGCGCTGATGGTGGCCACGCGCTTGTAGTCCTCGTGGCCCTTGATCTTCTTGCTCATGGCGGTGATGGCATCGGCCGCGATCTCGGCGGCCTTGAGGATGCCGCGCTGGATCAGCACCGGGTTGGCGCCGCCGGCGGTGACGTATCGCAGGCCCTCGACCATGATCGCCTCGGCCAACACCGTCGCGGTGGTGGTGCCGTCGCCGGCGACATCGCCGGTCTTGCTGGCCACGGTGCCGAGGAGCTTGGCGCCCATGTTCTCGAAGGGCTGCTCGAGCTCGATCTCCTTGGCGACGGTGACGCCGTCCTTGGTGATCCGCGGGCTGCCGTACGACTTTTGCAACACCACGTTGCGTCCGCGCGGGCCGAGGGTGGCCTTGACCGCGCGGGAGAGCTGGGCCATGCCCGACACCAGCTCGGCGCGGGCATCGGACTCGAATTTCATCTGTTTCGCCGCCATGTTGCTTCTCCAATGTCCGGCCCGCGCGGAGGTTCATCCGTCGCGCGCCGATCGGGTTTGGGGGTTCGTGATTATTCCAGGACGCCGAGCAGGTCGCTTTCGCGGAGAATGACGTACTTGACGCCATCGACCTCGACCTCGGTGCCGCTGTACTTGCCGTAATAGACGGTGTCGCCGTCCTTGACGCCGATCGTCATGCGGACGCCTTTGTCATCAAGCTTGCCGGGACCGACCGAGACGACCTTGCCCTTGGTGGGCTTCTCCTTGGCGGTGTCCGGCAGGACGATCCCGCTCTTGGTCTTCTCCTCGGCGTCCGACTGCTTGACTATGACACGATCCGCAAGGGGTTTGAGTTTGGTTGCCATGTTCGATTTTCCTTTTCGCTCCAATGTGCGACGGTCATTGCCGTCACGGGGTCAATCCTTCAACGATGGACGAAGTGATTCGATCACCAAGTCCAAAATCCGACCAAAACCTTCAGTCCGCAATCGCCCGACCTCGGTGGCCATGAGCGATTGGTGGGCCGTGAACAATTTCAACGGGCGACCGAAGCTTTCCCTATCAAGTTTCCCGTCGATCAACTCCGTCGGTTCGATCCTCACCGCCTTCGGGTCGCCGTAGGGCCTGCTCGTCACCATGCACAACAGCCAGTCGCCGCGACCGGCCTCCGCCAGCACCACGGCAGGCCGATATTTGGCGGCCGAAAGGTCGCTGAACGGGAACGGCACCATCACGATCGTGGCGGTTGAAGGTGCGACCATGCCTCATCCTCCTCGGGCCGATTCCAGTCCGACAAGGCGGCCTCGCTCAGCAACGTCGCCTCATCCACCTCCGCCACGTCGAGGATCGTCACCAGCGCTTTGGACGCTCGGAGCAATGACAGCGGCTCATTGAGCCGCACCCGCCCCGCCACATCCACGGTCGCCTCGACGGTTCTCAACACCGGATACCTCCGCTTCCAAGGTCGCTCACGCCGACTTCTCCGCCTTCCGCACCGGCCCGACGCCGGCGATCCGCCGAATCTCCCGCAAAGCCCGCAGCCCGGTGTTGACAGCCAGCGAGGTGGGGAAGTCCTTGGCCACATCCGCGTCCACGCTCACCACCGCGCCGCCGTCGGTCGCGGCATACTTGCCAACAACGCCACGGCTCATCTCACTGCGGGTGAAGCGGGCCACGTCGAGCTCCTTGTCAACCGGCCGGGTATCGGGTTCGGATTTCTTCTTCATAGTCGGCGATCTCCCGGCCACTGGCCTTGCGAGCGCTGATGATCCGTACGATGCCATGATCCGCCGCCGAATGCGCCACCACAAGAAGTCGGTCTCGCGCGGAGGGCCCAATCGTTTTCTCCCGATCCTCGCGCGTCGAATGCCCGACATCCTGGATCGTGATGGCCAGCGGTGAACAGATCACCGTTTGCGCTTCCTCGAACGGAACCCCGTGTTTGCGACGGTTGACCGCCGCCTTCACCGCGTCCCACTCGTACTTCACGCGTCACCACCGGGCATCAGCGCCAGCGGGGACGAAAACTTGCGGGTACCCATCATTTACTTCCGCTTTTCAGTGGCCTGCACATTCTTCGTCACCAATGCGTGGAATTGTTCCCACGTACAACGGAGACCATTGCTCACATCCCTGGGGAACCACACGAGCGAACCATTGGAGACGGCCAGCGTGCCGAACTTGTCGCCGTCACTCCAAACATGGAATTCCACATCCGCTTTGCCAAGGTCACACTGCGGAAGTCCGAATTGAACCGTGTGCCTCGCCATCTCTAGCTCCATCTCAATAGGCAATGAAGGAATGTGATTGCTCCCAAGTTCCATCCTCGATCACATCATCCCGCCCATATCCATGCCGCCCATGCCACCCATTCCACCCATGCCGCCCATGCCGCCACCCATGCCATGGTCGTGGCCGGCGTGGTCGTCGGCCTTCTTGGGCTGCTCGACGATGATGCAGTCGGTGGTCAACAGGAGGATGGCGACTTCGCTGGCGTTCTGAAGCGCTGTCCGCTCGACCTTGGTGGGGGTGATGATCCCGGCCTTGACGACATCGACATACTCGCCGGTCAGGGCGTTGTAGCCGTTGTTGTCCTTGGCCTCCATCACTTGGCGGACGACGACGCTGCCGGAGGCGCCGGCGTTCTGGGCGATCTGCCGGAGCGGCGCGGTCATCGCCTGGCGGACGATCTTCTCGCCGACGACCTCGTCGTCGGATCCTTGCCCATCCAGCGCCCGCAGCGCCCGGATGAGGGCCACGCCGCCGCCGGCGACCACACCCTCCTCGATGGCGGCGCGGGTCGCGTGCAGGGCGTCCTCGATGCGGGACTTTTTCTCCTTCAATTCCGCCTCGGTCGCGGCGCCGACGTTGATCTGGGCGACGCCACCGGCGAGCTTGGCCAGACGCTCCTGGAGCTTCTCGCGGTCATAGTCGCTGGTGGTGATGGAAATCTCGCGGCGGATCTGTTCGATGCGCCCCTGGATCGCCTTGCTCTCGCCGGCGCCCTCGATGATCGTGGTGTTGTCGTTGTCGATCCGCACGCGCTTGGCCTGTCCAAGCTGGGCGATCTCGACCTTGTCGAGCTCGACGCCGAGGTCCTTCATGATGGCCTCGCCGCCGGTGAGGATGGCGATGTCCTCGAGCATGGCCTTGCGGCGGTCGCCATATCCCGGGGCCTTGACGGCACAGACATTGAGGATGCCGCGGAGCTTGTTGACAACGAGGGTGGCCAATGCCTCGGACTCGATGTCCTCGGCGATGATCAGCAGCGGGCGCTTGGATTGCTGG
>JBBSAF010000079.1:0-10222 GCA_038252525.1 Tepidisphaerales bacterium | reverse complement strand
TGCCACATCGGACCGCCGATGCCGACAATGGCGCTCATCGTCTCGGCCGCCCTGGGATCGTCGCGCCCGACGCGCTCGATGAGCGCCGGAACCGTGGCGGTGAACACCTCGGGCAGTTTCGAGGCGTCGAGCATCGCCTTCAGGTGCGATGCGCCGTATGCCGACGGCATCGAATCGCCGCCGGTCCAGCCGATGTAGATCATCGCATCCCGCGGAATCTTGTCGATGAGCGGTTGGGCTTGGGCGACCAGCGAAAGCGACACGGCCACGAGTGCGACCAGACGTGCGAACATGGGGTTCTCCAAGTTGAATGTGCCCCCGCACTATGCCCGGCGCCAGGTTTTTTCGCAACCTTCCCGCCATCCCGTGACACATCCCCGCCCGCCCGGCGCCCGCCCACTTCCCGCCGACCCGTCATTTAAGATTCACGCCCAAAACGGCGCCCCGGCCTTCACCCGCTCGACGGTGGATCCTTCGGCCAATCCGCCGCATCCCGAATCCGTTCGATCTGCTTCTCGCCGAACTTCCTCCCCTGGTTCATCCCCGGACAGCGCTGGGCCGCGATCTCCCACGATTCCGCCGACGCCAGATTGGAATGCCAAAACGGCCACGTCCGGCACTGAAGCGGCCTCACCGCGTAGATCGCGCAAAACCGCTGCGTGTATTTCACCGGCTTGTCCGCCCCGTCGGGCGTGTGCGTCGCCTCGCGCTCCTCCAGGAAGATGCAGTCGTAGCTTCCCCGACGCCGGCGTTCCTTGAAGCTGAACTTGCCGTCGATCTTCCGGCAATATTGCTCGACGACGGCCTCGGGCTTCATCGACAGATGCTCCGCCACCCGGACGATCTCCTCCTTGGTCAACCACACATACCCCGGCCCGCCGGTGCAGCAGTTGCCGCACTGGGTGCAGGTGAATCGCAGCCCGTCGCCGTGCCACGGTTCGATGATCTTCAGCGATTTGCCCATGGTCATCCCGTCGCGGCTCAGCCGTTGCACAACCCGCCGATTTCCGCGAATCGTTCTTTCAGATCGCCATACAACTTGCGATAAATCGCGTAATGTCTGTCATACATCGCCGCCGACTTGCGATCGGGCGCGATCTTTTCGGTTTGTTCGATCGCGCTTCGGCACGCCGCCTCGACGCTCTTGAACGCCCCCGTCCCCACGCCCGCCAACAGCGCCACCCCATACGCCGGACCCTCCCCGGCGTTGGTTTGCACGATCGGCTTGCCGTAAATGTCGGCCTGCAGTTGCCGCCAGAACGCGCTGCGGGCGCCGCCGCCGCTCACGCGCACCTGTTTGATCGGAATCTCCATCTCCCCCATTATTTCCAAGGCGTCGCGCATCCCGAAGGTGATCCCCTCGAGCAGCGCCCGGATCAGCTCCGCCCTGCCCGTCCGCGTCGTCACCCCGATCCATCCCCCCCGGGCCAGCGGATCGGGATGCGGGCAGCGCTCGCCCGTCAGATACGGCAGGAAATAAACCCCCTCGGCGCCGGCCGGCGCCTTTTTCGCCTGTTCGATCAGCAGCGTGTACGGATCGACGTTCTTCCGCTTCGCCGCCGCCATCTCCTCGCCCGCCAGGTTGTTGCGGAACCACTGGAACGACCCGCCGGCCGCCAACATGCATCCGAACACGCACCACTTGCCCGGCACCGCGTGGCACATGGTATGAACCCGCCCTTGCGGGTCGCGCGTCGGCGAATCGCTGTGGGCGAACATCACCCCGCTCGTCCCCAGCGTCGCGCTGACGATCCCCGGCGCCACGATCCCGTTGCCCACCGCCCCGGCCGCCTGGTCGCCGGCGCCGCCCACCACCGCAATCCCCGCAACCAATCCCATCGCCTTGGCCGCCGCCCGGTGCAGCGTCCCGGTGATCTCCGGCGATTCATGCAGCGTGCCGAGCAGCGCCTTGTCGATGTCCAACAGCCCCAGCAGCTTGTCCGACCATGTCCGCTTCGCCACATCCAACAGCAACATCCCGCTGGCGTCGGACACCTCCGTCGCGTAGTCCCCGGTCATGCAATACCGGATGTAATCCTTGGGCAGCAAAATGTGCCGGGTCTTGCCGTAAATCCTCGGCTCATTCTCCCGCACCCACAGGATCTTCGGCGCCGTGAAGCCCGTCAGCGCCGGGTTGGCGACCAGCTCGATCAGCCTCTCCCGCCCCCCGGCCTTGTCGGTGATCGTCTGGCACTGTTCGGCCGTCCGCTGGTCGTTCCACAGCAAAGCCGGGCGCAACGGCGTTTCATCATCGCCCAAAAACACGCTGCCGTGCATCTGCCCCGACAGCCCGATCCCCTGGACCTCGGCGCCCTTGACCCCCGCCTTTTTCAGCACCGCCTTGGTCGCCTTGCATGTCGCCGTCCACCAGTCCCGCGGATCCTGCTCCGACCAGCCCGGCCGCGGCGACGAGATCGGGTGTTCCGCCATCGCCGTCGCCATCACCGTGCCCTCCAAATCGCAAAGCAGGGTCTTGGTGCCGCTGGTGCCAATGTCGATGCCGAGCAAACAGGCCATGGTGTCCTTTCGTGAATGGCGACGAAGTATACCGCCGGCGCCCCCAACCATGAAATCCGGCCCGGACTCCGTCGGCCTGATTGAAAACTCGTGGGAAATGGCGACAAATAGACCCGGTCTCGACCCTCGCCTCTCGTTGTGAAATCGAAGGGTCTGGACAGAACGGGACCCATGCCCCATTGGCCACACCCCACACGGAGCCTCGCGTGAAGCTATCGCTGCAAGACCTCGCCCGACGCATCGACGCCGAACTCCTAGGCGACGGCGCGATCCCCATCGAATCCGCCGCCACCCTCGAAGACGCCGGCCCAAGCCAGGTCAGCTTCCTGTCCAACCCCAAATATCTCAAACAGCTCGAAACCACCCGCGCCGGCGCCGTCGTCGTCGCCCCCTCGGTCTCCGTCGCCCGATCCGACCTCCCCCTCCTCCGCAGCAAGGATCCGTATTATGCCTTCACCCAGGCGATTATCGTCCTGCATGGCCACCGCCGACACCCCCACGCCGGCATTCACCCCGGCGCCCACGTCGATCCCACCGCCACCGTCGGCGACAACACCATCCTCTACCCCGGCGTTTATGTCGGCCCGCGGGCGATCATCGGACGCGACTGCATCCTCCATCCCAACGCCGTGGTCTACGACGATTGTGTCCTCGGCGACCGCGTGACGATCCACGCCGGGACGGTCATCGGCAACGATGGCTTCGGCTACGCCACCACCAAGGGCATCCACCACAAGATTCCCCAGGTCGGCAATGTGGTCATCGGCGATGATGTCGAGATCGGCGCCAACTGCGCCATCGAACGCGCCACCCTCGGTTCGACCACCATCGGCCAAGGCACCAAGTTCTGCGACCTCATCGCCATCGGACATGGCACCAAGATCGGCGACCACTGCCTCCTCGTCGCCCAGGTCGGCATCGCCGGCAGCGTCAAGGTCGGCCACCACGTCACCATGGCCGGGCAGGTCGGCGTCGCCGGGCACCTCAGGATCGGCGACAACGTCACCATCGGCGCCCAAGCCGGCGTCATCAACCACATCGACGACCAAACCACGGTGATGGGCGCCCCTGCCATGCCCGTCAGCCAAGGGCGACGCGTCTACAGCCTGTTCGTCCAGCTCCCCGACCTCGTCGAACGCCTCAAAACCCTCGAACACCAAGTCGCCGAACTCGCCGGCGCCGACGACCCCGATTGACCCCAACCGCTTGACCCCCGCCGATCGCCACCCGCCGATCGCCACCCGCCCCGAGACCCTCCTCTTCCGCCGCGCCCCGCGCCCCAAGGTTCATTCCACCACCGACACCAGCAACTCGGCGCTGAATGTCGGAAATTTTCCGTTCAACCCCCCCGAGCCTCTCTTCATCGCCTCGATGGCCTGCCGCAAAAATGAATCCGCGTTTCGATGCGTCGCCCCAATCGCCAACCGCCCGCACGTCGCCACCGGATGATTCGTCCAGGTCGGCCAAGCGTGCACCACCGCGGCGCTCCCGGCGACCGCCGCCGCCAACGCCTCCCGCCCCTCGATCGCCCCGCGCGCGCACGCCGCCCATTCCCCGCGTCCTTCCCATCCCTTGCCATATATCGCCAACGGAACTTGCGCGCCGACCAACCATCGCGCCAGGCCGATTTGATACGCCGGCACAACCAGCCCCCCGATCCACCGCGACACGTCCACCGACTCCGCCGACACGCCCAACTTCGCCATCCGCTGATTGAGGAACCGACCCGTGTCGGCCGGCAGCGCGAACGGATCGTCCATCAGTTCCCCGGCGATCGCCTCCCACAACAATCGCTGGCTCGACAATTCCACCACGTCCGCCGGCGGATCGAGATTCATCACATCCGCGATGATCGCCACCGCGCCGTCCCCCGGCGCCGCCGCCGTCGTCACCGCCGGCAAACCGCCCACCGCGACCGTCCCCTCCACCCATCCCGCCGCCCTCGCAGCGCCCGCCCAGTCCGGGTCGGCCAATATCAACCGGTCCCGCCCCGCCCCGGCGACCGGCGCCGGAATCCGTCCCTGCGTCGAATAGGTGATCCACGCCACCGACAAATCCGCCACCGCCGGCGCCGAATCCCGCCCCAGATTCAACGCCAAAATCGCATCGCACCCCTCGGCCGCGTCGGCCAGCGCCGGCGCCGACGCCCGCGTCGGTCGGTCGGGATCGCAGTGAACCATCCGATCGCCGAACGCCTCGGCCGCCACCGTTCGCAGCATGTGCCCGCCATCGTTCCACAGCCGAAAGTGGCTGGGGGCATGGACGCAGATCCTCCCTGACCCGCCCACCCGCGGTCGATTCCGCCGCGACGCCAGCCGATCCGCTCGTCGCAGGTTTTCCCGCTCGAAAATCGGCTGGGCGACCGCGACCGCGGCCTGCAGGTCCGCCTCCTCGGTCACCGGCAATCGCAAAAACTGCGTCGGCGTCGGCAATCCCGTCCGGTCGGCCAGTATCCGCTCCAACTCCTCCGCCCAATCGGCGCCAACCGCGAAAAACAGCCGCTCATCGCCGATCTCCCCGGAAAAATCATCGCAGCACAGCATCGTCGTCAGACATCGCTCCTCCTCCACGATGACGATCAGCGCCTGCGTCGCCGACAACCGTTCCATCGCCGCCCGGACATGGGCGCCATGGGTCGCCAATGCCAAACACGCCGTCGTCCCCGTCACGCAAGCATCCTTCAGCATCCGCCGGGCCGCCGCCAATGGCACCGAGCACCCGTCCAGCCATCGCCTCTCCGCCCGCACCGTCAAATACCCATCGCGCCCGAACACGAACGGTCCCTCCGGCATCGCCGGCAACCGCCCGGCCAACGCCGTCTGCCCCCGCCTCAGCGCCGTGATGTTGTCCAGCAAATGATCCGACGCCGCGCGATCGCCGGCGGTCCGGGAAACGGGGGAAATAGTCGCGGTCATATGACCGATTTATCGGACGACCCCGCCGATGGGCGTGACAATCCCCCGCCCCGCCCGAAGAACCGCCGCCCCGACCGCCCCGTTTGCAACCCCGCCGCCGCCAACAACGTGATGAGCACCACACCCCCCAGGATCGCCACCAGCCGAACATACGGCAGCCCGGCCTCCTGCCGTCCCTCCACCAGCATCGCCGTCGTCCGAACCCATTCCGTCGCCCCCACCAGCAGCATCGCCTGCATCAGCCGCGCCGCCCACCATCGCCGAATCCACAACAGCATCGGCGCCATCAGGCACACCCCCATCGCCACCGCCCACCCGGCATGCAGGAAATGGGCCGCCAACAGTGCGAAGGCCAACACGATCAAAACCACTTGCGCGATCCACATGTCCCGCAGGATAACGCATCCCCCCGGTCTTCTGCCAGAGTGGCAGCCCCGTGCCCACCCAACACGAAATTGGCAGGAAAACACCCCGATCCCCGTCGTCCAGCGTAAATCATAAGAACCTATCTTTGCTTGACTTATGAACGTTCCGCTTTTGACATTCCAGCGGCACGGCGGTTGTTTATGCCCCGTCGTCGTCACGAAGTCCTTCTCCAAAGGCGCCCTTGAAAAGCGCCGTCGCGTCATGGTTCAGTTGAACACCGAAAATCGCCTCACCGTCCTCCTGGCCAACGAGCAGGAAGGTTGGCACCAGACCGTCACACAACTGCTCAGCCCCCAAGGCGTGCGGACGGTGTCGGCCCGCTCCGGCGCCGAGGCCCTGAACCTCATCGAGACCACCCCCATCCACGTCGCCGTCCTGGACATCCAAATGCCCGGCCTCGGCGGGATGCAAGTGGTCAAAATCATGCGCGACATGCAAGGGGCGCCCCCCGCGATCCTGCTGGCGGACCATCTGACCAACCACCTGCTCAACGAGGCCCTGGGCATGAGGGTCTTCAGCGTCCTGGGCAAGCCCGTGGATTTCAATCTCCTGCTTGATGCCCTCGCCCGCGTCGTCCGCCGCCATTATGAGGGCAAGTGGCCGGGGGGAAGACAATAGGCGGTGATCAGGAGGTCGGTTGTCGGTGACTGGTATAAAAGACGGTGGAACTAGGGTTTATGTGAGTTTCCGTGGCGGCGATGTTTCGCCCCCGCGCCTTACAGGGAATATCGGGCGTTGGACGCCCCCCTCCACCAAGGAAACTAGGACCTCAACGTAGGCTGTTTGCAAGTATTTGAAGGCCGTCGGTCGGGTCGGTGGACCGACGGCGAAAAAAGAGTGACACCGACAACCCGCGGCGGAGAGCCGAAACTATTTTTCCCACTTTTCAGGAGTCACCATCATGACGAAGTTGCGTCCCCTCGGCGAGAAGATCCTCGTCAAGCGTCTCGAGGCCGAAAGCAAGACCAAAAGCGGCATCGTGTTGCCCGATTCGGCCAAGGAAAAGCCCAAGCGCGGCACCGTCCTCAGCGTCGGCGAAGGCAAGCGCCTCGAAAACGGCCAGCGCGGCGCGTTCTCCGTCAAGAAGGGCGACCAGGTCATCTTCAGCAGCTACGCCGGAACCGAAATCAAGATCGACGGCGAAGAGCTCATGATCATGAGCGAAGACGACGTTCTGGCCATCGTGGAATAAGCGGTGGCCGGAAGGCGGTAAGCGGTAGGCGGAAAAAAGTAGGCGGACGGCCAAGAACGTCGGATTCTTCCCTCACCGCCTACAACCTACAACTTACAACCCTCCTCCAACGCGCAACCCACAACTCGCAACCCACAACTTTTCCCCACTTAAGGAGTCCCCATGGCAGCCAAACAGATCAAGTTCGACCAGGAGGCCCGCGAGGCCATTCTTCGCGGCGTCAAGAAACTCGCCCGCGCCGTCAAGGTCACGCTCGGCCCCAGCGGTCGCAACGTCGTCCTCGAAAAATCCTTCGGCTCACCCACCGTCACCAAGGACGGCGTCACCGTCGCCAAGGAGATCGAGCTCGAGGACCCCTATGAAAACATGGGCGCCCAGATGGTCAAGGAGGTCGCCAGCAAGACCAGCACCGTCGCCGGCGACGGAACCACCACCGCCACCGTCTACGCCGAGGCCATCTTCTCCGAAGGCATGAAAAACGTCGCCAGCGGCGCAAACCCCACCCAGATCCAACGCGGCATCCAGGCCGCCGTCGATGCCATCATCGCCGAGCTCGCCAAGATGAGCAAAAAGGTCGATTCCTCCAAGGAAGTCGCCCAGGTCGGCACCAGCTCCGCCAACCAAGACGCCCAGATCGGGCAGATGATCGCCGACGCCATGGAGAAGGTCGGCAAGGACGGCGTCATCACCGTCGAGGAGGGCAAGAGCCTCGACACCCACGTCGAGCTCGTCGAGGGAATGCAGTTCGACAAGGGCTACCTCAGCCCCCATTTCGTCACCGACCCCCAAACCATGGAAGCCACCCTCGAGGACGCCTACGTCCTCATCCATGAAAAGAAAATCTCCAACGCCCGCGACATGGTCCCCGTCCTCAGCAAGGCCGCCGAGAGCGGCCGACCCCTGCTCATCATCGCCGAGGACATCGACGGCGAGGCCTTGGCCACCCTCGTGGTCAACAAGCTCCGCGGCACCCTCAAGGTCTGCGCCGTCAAGGCGCCCGGCTTCGGCGACCGCCGAAAGGCCATGCTCGAGGACATCGCCACCGTCACCGGCGGAACCGCCATCTTCGAGGAGCTCGGCGTCAAGCTCGAAAACGTCGAATTGTCCCAGCTCGGACGCGCCAAGAAAGTCAGTGTCGACAAGGACAACACCACCATCATCGAGGGCGCCGGCGAGGAAAAGAAGATCAAGGGACGCATCGAGGCCATCAAGAACGAGATCGACGCCACCACCAGCGACTATGACCGCGAGAAGCTCCAGGAACGCCTCGCCAAGCTCGCCGGCGGAGTCGCCCAGATCCACGTCGGCGCCGCCACCGAGGTCGCCATGAAGGAGAAAAAGGCCCGCGTCGAGGACGCGCTGCACGCCTGCCGGGCGGCCGTCGAGGAGGGCATCCTGCCCGGCGGCGGCGTCGCCGTCATCCGCGCCGCGGCCAAGGTGCTCGAAACCGCCCGCAAGCACGCCCCCAACGACGACCAGCGCCTCGGCATGGACATCGTTCGCCGCGCCATCGAGGCCCCCATCAAGCAGATCTCCGAGAACGCCGGCGTCGACGGCTCGGTCATCGCCCAGAAGGTCAAGGAGTCGAAGGAAACCAACTTCGGCTACAACGCCCTCACCCACGAGTACGGCGACCTGGTGAAAATGGGCGTAATCGTCCCCACCAAGGTCGAACGCACCGCCCTCCAGAACGCCGCCAGCATCGCCAGCCTCCTGCTGACCACCGACGCGGTGGTCAGCGAGATCAAGGAAGACAAACCCGAACCCGCCGGCGGCGGTGGCGGCATGGGCGGCATGTACTGATCCCCCCCTATGACAACGCGGCCCGGAGGTCCCCCGACCTCCGGGCCTTTTCATGCCCCAAGTCCCGCCGGCTCCGCTCCCGGCGACCTCCGCATCCATCATCATCGCGTCCGCGATTAGCTCACCTTCGACCCCGCCGCCACCATCGTCGATGGAGAGATGACGACCACTTGGTACGTCGCCGCATCCGTCGTCGCCAACAGCATCCCTTGGCTGACTTCCCCCCGCATCGTCCGCGGCGCCAGGTTGGCGACCACGACAATTTGTTTGCCCACCAGCGACTCCGGCGCGCAATGCTGTCGCAGTCCGGCACAGATTTGCCGCTGCTCCCCGCCCAAGTCGATCTTCAGCACCAGCAGCTTATCGGCGTTCTCGTGAGGCCGGCATTCCACCACGGTGGCGATCCGCAGCTCGATTTTGGCGAAGTCGTCGTACGTGATCGTGGACGGCGGGAGGGGGGTTTCCATGGGGATTTTCCTTTGAAGACCGCGAAAAACACCAGTGTAGGCGCCGGTTCCCCTTTCGCCAAGCCACCCCGGAATCGCAACCGCCGAATCCCCCCAATGTCGCCACCTTCCCCAACCCGAACCACCGACCGCGACAACATGGCGTGGCGGACTGGTCCGCAACTTGTATATCCATCACGTCCGATAATGTCGCGTCCGCCGCCCCGGCAACTCGCTTGATCCGGGTGCCGCCGCCGCAAGATCCATTCCAACCTATTTCAGCGAAAGGAGTTGCGATAATGGCCACCCGAAGCCAACGAGGTTTCGCCTCGATGGACGCCCAACGCCAACGTGAAATCGCCCGCAAAGGAGGCAAGGCCGCCCATTCCAAGGGTACCGCACACCAGTTCACCTCCGACGAGGCCCGTGCCGCCGGCCGCAAAGGCGGACAATCCGTCAGCCGCGACCGAGAGCACATGTCGTCCATCGGCCGACGCGGCGGCGAGGAATCCGGTGCCCGTGCCCGCGCCCGACGATCCGACCCCAAGGAAATGAACGACCCCGAAATCGCCAACCGCCGCGTCCCCCCGCCCCCCGGCGCGTGAACCCGCCCCTTCCCCAATGCCAAACCCCGTTCCGCACTCGGCGGAGCGGGGTTTCCCATGGCGTCATTCCACGGTTCGAGGCCCGCTCCTCTCGCCCATCCCCTCACACCGAGCCTGTGTTCTAACGTCCCGGGGCCGCCCCGCCTTGTTGTTGTACACAAGTCGGACTTTGCCCCCGCCGCTTCATGTAGCTCCGCCGCCCCGGCTGAGTGAATGGAGGCTGCCGTGCCAACGAGGAACTTCATGTAGCTCAGCCGCCCCGGCTGAGTGAATTGAGGCTGGCGTGCCAACAGGGGGCTTCATGTAGCTCCGCCGCCC
>JBBSAF010000078.1:0-10232 GCA_038252525.1 Tepidisphaerales bacterium | reverse complement strand
GCCTTGATGAGTCCGGCGCTGGCGGTGGCGTTGGGATTGGCGAAGGAAAAAGAGCCGTTCGAGGCGGCCGGGCGGGTGGTGGAACTGGCGGTGGGGGGGCGGAAGTTGTCGTTGCCGGCCTTCGTGGTGCCGGGGTTGCCGACGGAGACGATTCTGGTGCATCTGGGGTACGGTCGGCCGCGCGGGGGATCGGTGGCCGATGGGCATGGGTTCAACGCCTACACGATCCGCACCAGCGCGGCGATGTGGGCGGCGTCGGGGGCGACGGTGATGGACCAGGGGCGTTTTTACGCCTTGGCGACGACGCAGAGCCACGCGGTGATGGAAGGCCGGGACATGGTGCGATCGACGCCGGTGGGCGCGTTGCAGGAGGCGCTGAAGCATCCGGCCCATGAGCCGGATTCGTCGATCCAGCGGGATGGCAAGACGTTGAGTTTGACGCTGTACCCGGAGTGGACGTATCCGGGCTACAAGTGGGGGATGAGCATCGACTTGACGAGTTGCGTGGGGTGCAACGCCTGCGTGGCGGCGTGCGTGGCGGAGAACAACACCCCGGTGGTGGGCAAGGACCAGGTGCTGGCGGGTCGGGAAATGCACTGGATGCGGATCGACACGTACTTCGCGGCCGAGGAGGCGACGCTGGCGGCGCTGCGGAACCCCCGGACGGTGTTCCAGCCGATGCTGTGCCAGCATTGCGAGATGGCGCCGTGCGAGGTGGTGTGCCCGGTGGGGGCGACGACGCACTCGGATGAGGGACTCAATGAGATGACGTACAACCGGTGCATCGGCACGCGGTATTGCAGCAACAACTGTCCTTACAAGGTGAGGCGGTTCAATTTTTTGCAGTATTCGGACAAGCAGAGCGAGTCGCTGAAGTTGATGAGAAACCCGGAGGTGACGGTGCGGGTTCGGGGGGTGATGGAGAAGTGCACCTATTGCGTGCAGCGGATCGATCATGCGCGGATCGACGCGAAGATCGCGTGGGTGGAAGCGAAGGAGGGGAAATTGAACGACGAGGGACGGGGGCGAGGCGCCCCCGCGACGGAAGAAGGGGGAGCAGGGGCGGGACGCCTTCGCCAAGAGGAAGAAGGCGCTGCCGGGGCGGCGGGACGGGGGCGAGGCGCCCCCGCGACGAGGGAGGGTGACACCGCCGCGGGGGGAGCGGGTGCGGGAGGGCGTGGGGACGGGGTGGCGATGCGGCGGGTGGCGATGCCGGAGGGGGCGGGGGTTGTGCCGGATGCGTTGCCGGCGATCGATGTGGTGACGGCGTGTCAGCAGTCGTGTCCCACGGGGGCGATTCGGTTCGGGGACATCAATGATTTGGACACGATCGCCTATCACCAGAAGGAGACCGAGCCGTTCAAGCACCTGGACTATTCGGTGCTCGAGGAATTGAACACCCGGCCGCGGACGACCTATCTGAAGCGGGTTGGGAATCCGAATCCGGTTCTGGCGGCGGCGTCGTCGCATCCCACGGTGGAGGGCGGCCATGACCACGTCTGAAGTCGATACGCGATGGCCGGGAGAGGATCTGCGGACGCCGGTGGTGGCGCCCGACGAGACCGAATCGTCGGTGACGAACAAGATCGGGGGGATCGTCCTGCGGAAGGGGTTTCCGCGGGGCTGGCTGCTGGGATTCGCTGCGGCGTTCACGCTGATGATGGTGATGCTGTACGGGATCACTTGGCTGCTGATCAAAGGGGTGGGGGTGTGGGGGATCGACATTCCGGTGGCGTGGGGTTTCGCGATCGTCAATTTCGTGTGGTGGATCGGGATCGGCCACGCCGGGACGCTCATCAGCGCGATTTTGCTGCTGCTGAAGCAGGAATGGCGGACGAGCATCAATCGGTTCGCCGAGGCGATGACGCTGTTCGCGGTGGCGTGCGCGGGGATGTTCCCGCTGCTGCATCTGGGGAGGCCGTGGGAGTTTTTCTGGCTGTTTCCGTATCCCAACACGATGGGTGTATGGCCGCAGTTCCGAAGTCCGTTGGTGTGGGATGTGGTGGCGGTGAGCACGTACGGGACGGTGTCGCTGCTGTTTTGGTACGTCGGATTGGTGCCGGACATGGCGACGATGCGGGACCGGGCGAAGAACCCGGTGGTGCGGGTCGTCTACGGGATTTTGAGTCTGGGTTGGCGGGGTTCGGCGGTGCACTGGCTGCGCTATGAGAAGGCCTATGTGCTGTTGGCGGGGCTGGCGACGCCGCTGGTGGTCAGCGTGCACAGCATCGTGGGCATGGACTTCGCGGCGGGGGTGGTGCCGGGGTGGCATTCGACGATCTTCCCGCCGTATTTCGTGGCCGGGGCGATTTTCAGCGGGTTCGCGATGGTGGCGACGCTGGTGATCCCGATCCGCAAGATCTACGGGTTGGAGGGGATGATCACGACGCGGCACCTGGACAACATGGCCAAGGTGATGCTGGCGACGGGGCTGATCGTGGCGTACGGGTATATGACGGAATTGGGGATGGCGTGGTACTCGGACAATCAATACGAGTGGTACATGATGCTGAACCGGATGTTCGGGCCGTACGCCTGGAGCTACTGGATGCTGATCGCGTGCAACATCGTGATTCCGCAGTTGCTGTGGCTGAAGCGGGTGAGGACGAATCCGGCTCCGCTGTTCGTGGTGGCGATCGTGGTGAACATCGGGATGTGGCTGGAGCGGTTCGTGATCATCATCACGAGTTTGCAACGGGACTTCTTGCCGAGCAGTTGGGGATCGTACGCGGGGACGACGTGGGACTGGGCGGTGTTCGTGGGGACGATCGGGATGTTCCTCACGTTTTTGTTCCTGTTCATCCGGGGGATGCCGATGATTTCGGCGTTCGAGATGCGTCATTTGGTGAATCACAAGAAGCACGACAAGGCCCGGCACGGGGCGGCCTGAGCGGACGATGGATCGGCAATGATCGAGCACGCGAAGACAATCTCGAAGACCTACGGGTTGATGGCGGAGTTCGACTCGCCGGAGGCGCTATTGTCGGCGGCGAAGGCGGCGCGGGGGGCGGGGTATCGGAAGATGGATGCGTATGCGCCGATGCCGGTGGAGGGATTGGCCGAGGCGGTGGGGTTCGCCAAGACGAAGGTGCCGCTGATCGTGCTGATCGGGGGGATCATCGGGGGATTGAGCGGCTTCGGGCTGCAACTGTGGACGTCGGCGTTCGATTATCCGGTGAACATCGGGGGCAGGCCGCTGAACAGTTGGCCGGCCTTCGTGCCGATCACGTTCGAGCTGGCGGTGCTGTTCGCGGCGTTCGCGGCGGTGTTCGGGATGCTCGCGCTGAACGGGTTGCCCCAGCCGTATCATCCGGTGTTCAATGCCTCGCGGTTCGGGTTGGCATCGAGCGAGCGGTTTTTCCTGTGCATCGAGGCGATCGACGGCCAATACGACGCGGCGGGGACGCGGGCGTTTCTGGAGGGATTGTCGGCGAGAAGCGTCGAGGAGGTCGCGCCATGAGATTGCGCGGGCGGATCATCCTGGCGGCGATGACGGGACTGGCGACGATGGCGCTGATGGGTTGCGAGCGCAGCCCGGACATGGGCCAGCAGCCGCGATATCAGCCGTATGAGCGATCGACATTCTTCGCGGACAACACCAGCGCCCGCCCGGCGGTGCCGGGGGCGGTGGCGGCCGGGACGGGGGACCGCGACACGTTCATGTACACCGGGAAGATCGACGGGAAAGCGGCGGGGGGGTTCCCGATGGCGATCACGGAGCGGGATTTGGCGCGCGGGCGGGAGCAATATGCGATTTTCTGTTCGCCGTGTCATGGGGAGTTGGGGGATGGGCTGGGAATGATCGCGCGGCGGGGGTTCAACCCGATGCCGGCGTCGTTCCAGTCCGATCGGCTGCGCGGGACGGTGGAGGGACACTATTTCGATGTCATCACCAACGGATACGGGGCGATGTATGCGTATGACTATCGGATCGAGCCGGCCGACCGATGGCGGATCATCGCGTACATCCGCGCGCTGCAACTGAGCCAGCGGGCGACGGTGGCGGAACTGCCGGAGGGAATGCGGCGGGAACTTGAATCGACGAATCCACCGGCCGGGGATGAAGGAAACCCACAAACGCCATGACGATGGAAACGGTGCAACCACTGGAGGAGGCGCGGCCGGCGCTGGGGCGGCTGCGCGCGATGGCGCTGGTCGTCGGCGTGGTCGCGTTGGGGGCGTGGGGGGCGGGGGCGTTTTTCAATCCCGACGCGGCGATGCGGTCGTATCTGGTGGCGTTCATGCTGGTGACGGCGCTGGCGCTGGGGAGTTTGGTGGTGCTGATGCTGCACAACCTGACGGGGGGCGGGTGGGGGTTCGCCATTCGTCGGATCGTGGAGGCCGGCAGCGCGACGCTGCCGCTGGCGGCGGTGATGTTCATTCCGGTGGCGCTGGGGGTGGGGCGGCTGTATGAGTGGAGCCACGCGGGCTACGCGGTGGGGGCGCACAAGAGCCACTACTTGACGGTGAACTTCTGGATCGCGCGATCGGTGGGCTATTTCGTGGTGTGGATCGGGATGGGGATGATCGTCAATGCGATGGGGCGGCGGCTGGAGAAGACGCGGGATCCGAGGTTGAGCGGGCGGTTGCAGAACGTCAGCGCGCTGGGGTTGGTGGTGTACGGGATCACGATCACGATGGCGTGCGTGGATTGGGTGATGAGCATCGACGCCCACTGGTTCTCGACGATCTTCGGGATGATGTTCATGGTCGGCCAGACGCTCACGGCTTTGCTGTTCGCCGTGGTGATGCTGCGGGTGCTGGCGACGCGCCGGCCGCTGGCGGAGCATCTGACCAAGGAGACGTTCAACGATCTGGGAAGTTTGATGTTGACGTTCGTGATTTTGTGGACGTACATGGCGTTCGTGCAATATCTGGTGATATGGTCCGGGAATCTGAAGGAGGAGGTCGTCTATTATGTGCAGCGGACGCACACTTGGTGGAAATGGGTGGCGCTGGGAATGGTGACGTTTCACTTTTTCGTGCCGTTTTTCCTGTTGCTGAATCGCCCGATCAAGCGGGACATTCGGGCGCTGGCGTGGGTGGCGGGGATGCTGCTGGCGATGCGGGTGGTGGATTATTGCTGGTTCGTGGCGCCGTCGTATGAATCGACGGGGGCGGTGTGGGGGTATTTGTATGTGGCCGGGCCGGTGGGGTTGGGGGGGATATGGATGGGGTATTTCGTGACGCGGCTGATGGGGCGGGATTTGGTTCCGGCGTTCGGGCATCCGGTGCGGAAGGAGACGAGCGATGCATAGGCACGCCGGGGAAAACGATGGGCCGGACCGCGAGTCGTTGGAGCGCGGATTCGATGCGCGCCAGACGCGGATCGCGGGGCTGGTGTGGTTCGTGGTGATCTTCGTGTCGGTGCTGGCGGTGATCCACGTGGCGGTGTGGTACACGTTCAAGTCGGTGGCGGCGATCGAGCGGGGGGATTCGGCGGAGGTGTCGCCGGTGGCCGGGGCGCCGGAGTGGCGGGGGGCGGGGTTGCAGCCGAGTTTGTCACACAACGCGCTGCCGTGGGAGGATTTGCGGGCGCTGCGTCGGGCGGACCGGGCGCGGCTGGAAGGGTATGGTTGGGTGGATCGCAAGGCGGGGGTGGGACATATTCCGATCGAGGCGGCGATGGAACTGATATTGCAGCGCGGATTGCCCAAGGCGGCGGCGGGTTCGGGAGCAGCGGCGAGGTCGGCGACGGCGGAATCGGCGGGGTCGGTGGGACAAAGCGATGGGAGGCGGCCATGAGGACGACACTGGGATGGGTCGTGTGCGTGATGATGGCGCTGTCGGCGACGGCGTGGGGGATGAACAAGGGCGCGCCGTTTCCCGAGGGCGGGGGATTGACGTCCACCGCGCTGCCGAATGAACTGAAGGATGTGGGGATCGACCAGAAGCTTGGGAACCAAATCCCGCTCGATTTGGTGTTCCGGGATGAAAATGGCCAGGCCGTTCGGCTGGGGGAGCTGATGGGCGGGAAGAAGCCGGTGGTGCTGACACTGGTGTATTACGAGTGCCCGATGCTGTGCACGGTGGTGCTCAATGATCTGGTGCGGACGCTGAAGTTGATGGATCTATCGGTGGGGAAGGATTTCACGGTGTTGACCGTGAGCTTCAATCCGGCCGAAACGGCGGCGTTGGCGGCAAAAAAGAAGGAGGGGTACCTGCGGCAATACAAGCGGGAGGGGGCGGAGGCGGGGTGGCATTTTTTGACCGGGGACGCCGACGCCATCGCCAAGCTGACCGACGCGGCGGGGTTTCGGTATGTCTATGACGCGAGGAACAAGCAGTATTTGCACGCCAGCGGGATCATGGTGTTGACGCCGGAGGGAAGGCTGTCGCGGTATTTCTTCGGGATCGAGTATGCCCCCAAGGATGTGAGTTTGGCGTTGGTGCAGGCGTCGGACAGCCGAATCGGGTCGGTGGCGGATCGGATTTTGCTGTATTGTTTTCACTATGACCCGGCCAGCGGGCGGTACACGCTGGCGGTGGCGCGGTCGCTGAAGGTGGGGGCGACGCTGCTGATCGTGGGGCTGGGGGTGATGCTGCTGATGCTGTCGCGCGGGGGATCGGCGGGGGCTGCGGCAACGGCGCGGACGGCGGACGATGGATCGCCGTCGTCGGCGGCGTCGGGTGACGGAGCGGGGACGGCGGATGGGGGATCGACGCGGGCAGGGACGGCGGACGCGGGATCGGCCCGATCGGCGGGAGGCGGCGAGGCGCCGCGGGGATCGACCGAAGGAACTTCGAGCCGGCGGGAATAAGCCCCATGGACCAAGGATTCCGACTATTCCCCAAGGAGGCCTCCACCATCGCGCCGCAGGTGGACCTCTTGTATTTCTTCCTCGTGGCGGTGACGGCGTTCTTCACGCTGCTGATCTTCGTGGCGATCGTCTATTTGGCGCTGCGGTATCGGCGGAAGTCCGAGGCGATGCCGCCGGAGACCAAGACGGATCTGCGACTGGAATTGTCGTGGACGATCATCCCGTTCCTCATCACCCTGGTGATGTTCGGGTGGAGCACGAGGTTGTTCCTGAAGATGAGCACTCCGCCGAAGAATGCGATGGAGATCCACGTCATCGGCAAACAGTGGATGTGGAAGATCGAGCATCCCAACGGGGCGAGGGAGATCAACGAGCTGCACATCCCCGTCGGGCGCCCGGTGCGGCTCATCATGAGCAGCCAGGATGTGATCCACTCGTTTTTCATCCCGGCGTTCCGGGTGAAGCAGGATGTGCTGCCGGGGCGGTTCAGCTCATTGTGGTTCGAGGCGACGACGCCGGGGGAATATCACCTGTTTTGCGCTGAGTATTGCGGGACGGACCATTCGCGGATGACCGGGCGGATCGTGGTGATGGAACCGGCGAAGTTCGAGGCGTGGCTGGCGGGGGTGGCGCCGGATGAGACGCCGGCGAAACAAGGCGAGAAGCTCTTCACAACCTACGGATGCATGGCGTGCCACGGGGAACGCGGGCCGACGATGGCGGGGTTGTATGGCTCGACGGTGAGCCTCGCCGACGGGTCGAAGGTGGTGGCCGACGAGCAGTACCTGCGGGAGTCGATCGTGAATCCGGCGGCGAAGGTGGTGGCCGGTTTCGAGCCGATCATGCCGGCGTTCCAGGGGCAACTATCCGAGGAGCAGATCGTGCGGCTGATCGCGTACATCAAATCGCTGCGGACGGCGGCGGGCGGCGAGGCGAACCCATGAACATGACCATGACCGGAACCCCGTACACCCCGGCGAAGATGCCGGAATCGTCGTACCTGACCGACGGGTACAGCCTGAGGTCGTGGCTGCTGACCAAGGACCACAAGCGGATCGGCATCCTGTACATGGTGTCGCTGACGGTGTTCTTCGCCCTCGGGGGGATCGCGGCGATCATCATGCGGCTGGAGCTGGCGACGCCGGCGGGGGACTTGGTGCGGGCCGACACCTACAACCGGCTGTTCACGGTGCACGGCATCGTCATGATCTTCCTGTTCCTGGTGCCGTCGATCCCGGCGGTGTTCGGAAACTTTTTGTTGCCGCTGATGATCGGGGCGCGCGATCTGGCGTTTCCTCGGCTGAACCTGCTCAGTTGGTATCTGTACATGCTGGGGGGGATCATCACCGTGGGGGTGGTGGTCGGCGGCGGCGTGGACACGGGGTGGACGTTTTACACGCCGTTCAGCAGCACCTACAGCAACTCGAATGTGGTATGGACGGTGGCGGGGATTTTCGTGGCGGGGTTCAGCTCGATCCTGACCGGGCTGAACTTCATCATCACCACCCACAAGATGCGGGCGCCCGGCATGGGGTGGTTCAGGATGCCGCTGTTCGTGTGGTCGATGTACGCCACCGCCCTCATCATGCTGCTGGCGACCCCGGTGCTGGCCATCACGCTGGCGCTGGTGGGGGTCGAGCGCATCTTCGGGGTGGGGATCTTCAACCCGGCCCTGGGCGGCGATCCGATCCTGTTCCAGCATCTTTTCTGGTTCTATTCGCACCCGGCGGTCTACATCATGGTGCTGCCGGCGATGGGGGTCATGAGCGAGCTGGTGACGTGCTTCTCGCGGCACCGGATTTTCGGCTACGAGTTCGTCGCGTTCTCGAGCCTGGCGATCGCGGTGCTGGGGTTTTTGGTGTGGGGGCACCACATGTTCGTGTCCGGGCAGTCGGTGTACGGCGGGCTGATGTTCTCGGCGTTGAGCTTCCTGGTGGCGATCCCGTCGGCGGTGAAGGTCTTCAACTGGACCGCGACGCTCTACAAGGGGTCGATCTCGCTGCAAACGCCCATGCTCTACGCCTTCGGCTTCATCGGGCTGTTCACCATCGGCGGGCTGACGGGGCTGTTCCTGGCGTCGGTGGCGATCGATGTGCATGTGACCGACACCTATTTCATCGTCGCCCATTTCCACTACATCATGGTCGGCGGGGCGGTGATGGCGTACATGGGAGCCATCCATTTCTGGTGGCCGAAGCTGACCGGGCGGATGTATCCCGAATGGTGGGGACGGTTCTCGGCGCTGTTGATCTTCGCTGGATTCAACCTCACTTTCTTCCCGCAGTTCATCCTGGGGTATCTGGGAATGCCGCGGCGGTACTATTCCTACGCCCCGGAGTTCCAGGCGCTGAACGTGATGAGCAGCGCGGGGGCGACGATCCTGGGTTTGGGGTACGTCCTGCCGCTGGCATATCTGCTGTGGTCGCTGAAATACGGGGCGATCGCCGGGCCCAACCCGTTCCGGGCCAAGGGGCTGGAGTGGACGACGGCCTCGCCGCCGCCGACGCACAACTTCGCTGAGATTCCGATCGTGACCGAGGAGGCGTATGCCTATCACGACATGGACGCCGAGACCGATGGCCGCGAAGTCGTCGCGGGGGAGGATCGGCCATGACCACGGATCATCCGGCCACCCTCGACGCCCACGACAAGGGTCCACATGACTCCGGTCAACCGCGCCCCGCCCCCTACGGGCTGGCGCACCATTTCGAGGACCTCGGGCAGCAGCACGAGGCGGCGACGCTGGGAATGTGGGCGTTTCTGGCCACCGAAATCCTGTTTTTCGGGGCGGTTTTCCTGGCGTATTCGGTCTACCGCCACGCCTATCCGCAGCCGTTCGCGGCGGCCAGCCACCATTTGTATCTCTGGATCGGAGTGACCAACACGGCGGTGCTGCTGACCAGCAGTTTCGCCATGGTCCTGGCGGTGCACGCGGCCAAAACGGGCAACCGCCGGCAATTGGTGGGATTCCTGGTGATCACGATCCTGCTGGGGATGGCATTCCTGGGGATCAAGGGATTCGAGTATTACAAGGATGTGCAGGAGCATTTGTTCCCCGGCAAGATATTCAACCTGCATGATTGGGAGGCGGGATTCTGGCCGGTGGACGTGAAGAGCGCCGCGGGGATCGAGTTCCTGCGTCACGCCGAATTGTTCCTGGTTTTTTATTACATCATGACCGCCATCCACGCCACGCACATGGTGGTGGGGCTGGCCATCATGGGGATTCTGGCGGTCAAGGCGTGGCGGGGGCGGTACACGGCCGAGTACAACGATCCGGTGGACATGGCGGGGCTGTATTGGCACTTCGTGGACATCGTGTGGATTTTCCTGCTGCCGCTGCTTTACATGGTGAGGAACTGATGGACCGGCACTCCAACACGCAACATGTGACGGGGTTGGGAACCTACGCGCTGGTGTACGTCGCGCTGATGGTGCTGTTGGCGATCACCGTGGCCTTGGATTTCGTGT
>JBBSAF010000077.1:0-10239 GCA_038252525.1 Tepidisphaerales bacterium | reverse complement strand
GGAGCCGGTTGGAGCGAAATGAGCAGGTGCCAGTTGCCAGTTGTCAGGTGCCAGCTGCCAGTTGTCAGTTGCCAGTTGCCAGGTGGGCTAACATGTGAAGAGGGAGGGGGGTGGTTCGGTTGTGCTTTTCTGACAACCGACAACTGACAACCGACAACGGCTCCTCCACGTCCCATAACCATCCCGCTTTCCCATTCCCCCCTAATTCCCTATTTTACCCAAAGTTCCCCGGTTGAACCGCCGATACGTCTTGTGTCGTGTGAAACGGTTTTTCCAGCGAGGAGCTTTTTATGACCACCGCGTGCCAGCCGACGTTGCGAATCACCACCGATCCCCAAGGCCCCGAGCGCCGCGAGTTTCGACGGCATGATCTCGAAAGCCACGGAATCCGCCTGCACCGTTACGACGGCGGCCGGCGCAGCGAGGAGCTCGGCGAGGTCGTCGATCTGTCCGCCGGCGGGGTGCGCATCCGAATGGACAAGACCCACATGCGCCCCGACCAGCAGGTGCGGGTCCGGCTGGAATTGCCGGTCTACGCCGGGATCAGCCCGTTCGTCGACACCTCCAGCGAAACCCCCCGCCCCAAGCGCGAGTGGGTGGGTTGGATGACGGTGGCGCGGGTGGAGGAGACCGCCGATGAGCAGGTCGATGTGGCCGGTCGGCTCGTGGACATGGAGGACATCGACCGGGGGATGTTGAGCCTCTACCTCTCGACCCATCCGCTGGCGGCGTGAGTCGATGGAAGGCCGGGGCGAAAAGGGATCCGAGCGGACCCCTCCCACCCGCAAAAGCAGTCCGTCCCTCCGTCATGGGGAGACGGGCCGAAGACCGGGCCGAGCGAGTCGGCCCGACAACCGAAAAACGCTTCCGCCGGGCTCGGAGTGAGAACCTCCTTCCGAGTCCCGGCGGTTTTTCGTTTTGCCGGGCACGCCGAAGGGCGCACGCCGCGATCCATGCCGCCGATTCAAGGTTTGGCCACGGTCGAGTCCGCGAGGCACCCCATGCCCATGGGCGCGCGACCGTCCACGGGCCCGCCTTGGTTTTCATGTCACGGGGGCGCCTCGCCCCCGTTTTTCCAATTCAAGCCGATGAGGAGGGCGCTCAACGGGGGTTTTCACGACCTTCAAACCCATCTTCGCCCGGTGGTCCCCCCCCCGGACGGGGCCGAGGCGGCCCCGCGACGTGGGGACTGCCGCCGGCGATGGCATCGGGGGCACACCCCGCGGCGGGGGGAAACGCCGATCCGCCGGCGAAAATCGGAATTCATTTTCGTCGGCTTGCCTCATTCCCGACGGCGCGTACGCTTTCGACCGAGGGGGGGAACCGGGATCGGCGGGCCATGTCACGCGGGATTCATCACGTTTTGCTCTTGGTCGCGGTGCTGGCGACCGGCTGCGCCGCGCGGGCGCCCACGGCGAATGCCCGTCCGCCGGGACCGGAGGTGCTGGCGTCGGAACCGACCCTCGCCGACACGCGATTCAGCGTGCTGGCCGGCTTCGAGTCGGATGCCGAGGCGGTGTTCGTGTCGTCCGATCCGACGCCGCGCATCGACCGCGCGATCGCCCACACCGGACGACAATCGCTGCTCGTGGCGACCGGGGCGCCGGCCGTCCGCGTCCGGCTGAACTCCATGCTGTTGGGACGAAGCTTCCCGGCGGATTGGAAGCTCGCGGGATTCTGGGTGCGGTCCGACACCCCGGCGGAGGTGGTCCTGTCGCGGGAGGTCGGAGGTCGAACCCTCACCCGGCGGACTCTCGCCCTGCCGGCCGGCCAATGGGTCGAGGCGATGCTGGAGATCGACCCTCCCAACGCCGCCAACGCCGTCAGCGCCGTCAACGCCAATGCCGCCAATATCAACGCCGATGCCGCCACCGCCGCCACCGTTGCCGCCGCCAACGCCACCCGCCGCGAACAGCACCATCATCTCGAACGTGGCGCGGTGGACACCGTTGCCGCCGCCAACGTCACCGCCGACGCCGGGGTGTTGCGACTGGCGATGGCCGATGGGTCGCGGTTGCCCGAGCTTCGCCTGGACGATGTGATCTGCGTGGACAATCGCCGGGTGTATGTCGGGGACGAACCCGACGACGCGCCGCCGCAAGGGTGGCGCATCGAGCGTTGCGGTTTCACATTGACGGCGACGGCGCCGGCGCGGTTCAAGGTGGCTTTGCGAGCGGCGCCCGCCGAGGGTTGGCGATTGCGGGAGGCCAACGATTTTCGCGCCCGCTTCCAATCAAGCGGCAAGACACGCCTTCTGACCGTCTACCCCGATGGTCGGGCCTATTGGGATGGACAATATCGACCGGTCGGGGCGATGGGGTCGGCCAACGACGAATTGGCGGCCCAGCACCGGACCCCGGCGAAAATCGAGGTGTCGGAGGAGATGGCGAAGGTCGATCGATCCACCGACGGCGACGCCAACCATGACGGATACAACGAATGCCGCGGCGCGTATCAATTGCGCGCATTTTGCCCGCGATTGTCGGTCCATATCTCGCCGACGACCCCGGCACTGGTGAACCCCGTGTTCGAGATCGCCGGCCTGCCCGATGGGCCGATCACCGCGACGGTCGATGGGAGATTGATCGAGTCGGTCCATCGCCTCGACGACGGCGTGGTCCTCCTGGAGATTCCGGCCCGCCTCACCCGCCCGTTCACGCTCGACCTGCGCGTGAAAGGCCAATGACCCGCGGCGCGCACCCCCCCCCCCTGTCATGCGCATTCGCGCGACCCCGCAATGGCGGGGTCACGCCGCGGTTTCCTGTCGCATGCCCGTCCCCGCCGTCAGACCGTCGCGACCCGCTCCTCCGCTTCCTCCCCGAGCAGCGACCCGTCCTCCACCTCCAATTGATCCTCCGGCAACAGCACCCGTGTGCGTTGTTCGGCGCCGATCACGTGGAACTCCACCTCGTACGCCTTGTTCGGTGAAAACCACGTGCTTCGGACCACGCCCACCTCGCCCCGGCTCAGCGCCCATTGCGGCACATCCTGACGCAACCGCACGAAATCATCGACTTTGGGTATCCGCATCGCAGTGCCCTCCGCGCCCTCCTGGGTGAACCCCCTTCGGTCGCCTAAAACCCCTATCAACCCAAGTATTTCGACAACGCCCAACCTACCACGCGCCGTTCCGAAAACGCAACAAAAAAGTGCTCGATTCAGACATTATCGTCCTCTAACCCCGAAATCGCATCGAGCCGGTCCGATACGTTCACGCCCCGCCACATCCCACCCCCCCCCTCGCTCCACTACAATGTCCCGATGCTCCTCGACCAACCCGCCTTCCAAAGCCGCCTCCTCGACTGGTATGACCGTCACCAGCGCGACCTCCCCTGGCGAAAAACCCCCGCCGGCCAGCCCCCCGATCCCTACGCCATCCTCGTCAGCGAGGCCATGCTTCAGCAAACCCAAGTCGCCACCGTCCTCGGCTATTACACGCGATTCCTCGACCGCTTCCCCACCGTCCAGTCCCTCGCCGACGCCGACTTGAATGAGGTTCTGCGATTCTGGCAGGGCCTCGGCTACTACACCCGCGCCCGCAATCTCCACCGCGCCGCCCAAATCATCGTCCGCGACCGCGCCGGCGTCTTCCCGGATACGGTCGAAACCCTCTTGGCACTCCCCGGCGTGGGGCGATACACCGCCGGCGCCATCGCCTCCATCGCCTTCGGCATCCCGGCCCCCATCGTCGATGGCAACGTCGCCCGCATCCTCATCCGACTCGACGCCATCAAGACCAGCCCCCGCACCAAGTCCACCCTGGACCGGCTCTGGGTCCGGGCCGCCGAACTGGTGCCCCGCGAACGTCCCGGCGATTTCAACTCCGCCATGATGGAACTCGGCGCCACCGTCTGCACGCCCCGCTCCCCCGACTGCCCCGCCTGTCCCGTCGCCGACCACTGCGCCGCCCGAGCCGCCGGAATCCAGGACCGCCTCCCCGCCCCCAAACGCGCCAAAGTCCCCCCTCTTGAAAAACGCACCGTCCACTGCGTGGAACATCGCGGCCAATTCCTCATCGAACGTCGCCCCGACACCGGCCGTTGGGCCGGGCTTTGGCAGTTCCCCACCCGCGAAGCCGGCCAAGGCTTTCCCGTCCGGGGCGTGCGGCTTTGGATGTTCCTCGCCGACTTCACCCACGCCCTCACCCACCGCCGGTACCGCTTCATGGTCTTCAAAGGATCCCTCGACGTCCTGCCCGACCCCTTGCCCGCCGGCCTGCCCTCCTCCCATGGTCAAGGCGTGCCGTCTGCACAACCCCTTCCCGCGCCGCCCGCGCCGTGCACGCAGCCCCTCCCCGCGCCGTCCGCTTCCGACTCCCAAACCCCCCCCGAACGCGATACACCCTCCGTTCCCGTGTCGCGGGGGCGCCCCGCCCCCGTCCCCGCCGCGCAAGCGGCCAATCCGATCCCCTTCCCCCACGAAACCCGCTGGGTCTCCCTCGCCGACCTCGGCGAGTATCCCATGTCCCGTCCGCACCAACGCATCGCCGAGCTCCTCCTCGCCCACGCACCTCGCCAAGAATCCCCCCCCGGCGTATAAATCCCCTCGGAGACGCCCATGTCGGCCAACCCGCCGCCCCAACCCAACTCCGCCGGTCCCGCCGGCTACCACGTCGCCCGACCCGCCGGCGTTTGCGCCGTCACCGCCCGACCCATCCAGCCCGACGAACCCTTCATGGCCGCCCTCCGCGAAACACCCATCGGACTCCAGCGACTCGATGTCGGACTTGAATCCTGGGACGCCTTCGACAAGTCCGACCTCCTCGGATTCTGGCGAACCAACATGCCCCGACCCGGCGAGAAAAAACAAATCTTCGTCGATGACGAGCTCCTCTGCGGCCTGTTCGAGCGCCTCGCCGACGCCGCCGAACCGTCCAAGATCGCCTTCCGTTTCGTCCTCGGGCTGATCCTCATGCGCAAGCGCAAACTCGCTTACCAATCCACCGAAACCCGCGACGGCGCCGACCACTGGATCGTCAAGCTTCGCGGCCGCGACGAAAGCTTCGACATGCTCGACCCCAAACTCGACGAATCCCAAACCCTCGACGTGTCCGCCCAACTCTCGGAAATCCTCAACGGGGACCTCTGATGCGATCCGCCCCGACGATCCTCCTCACCCTCGCCGCCCTCCTCGCCGCCGCCTGCGCCCCCGAAAAACCCGTCGGCCCGCAACCGTACCTCGGTCCCACCGAATCCATGGCCGCCGTCGTCGCCGCCATCAACGCCAACAATCAGCCCATCGCCACCCTCTGGGCCACCCACGACTTCGAGGCTTGGATCGTCGACGAAAACCACGACGAGCATTTCGTCAACGGCCGCGGCGTGCTGCTCTACCAAAAACCGTTCGGCCTCCTCCTGCAGGGCAAGAAAGACCTCGGCAAGGTCTTCGAGATCGGTTCCAACCGCGACCGCTACTGGCTCACCCTGCTCATGGGCCCTGAAACGATGTGGTGGGGGGATTACGCCAACCTCGCCAAGCCCCGCGCCCGCCACGCCATCCCCATCCGCCCCGACGCCTTCATGGAAATCCTCGGCGTCGGCGACATCGACACCGACTTCCGCCGCGAACCCGCCCCGGTCATGCGGTTCAACAACGACGCCGACGCCTACATGTTCGTCTGGAGCTTCCCCGGCCCCGACCGACGCATCGCCCAAAAAGAGATCTGGTACGACCGCGCCAGCAAGCGGCCGACCCTCATTCTGCTGTTCGACCCCGACGGCCGCATCATCCTCCGCGCTTATCTGTCCGATCCCCGCCCCATCATCACCGACGGCGTCCCCGACGACCAACGCCCCGTCATCGCCGGAACCTACCGCCTTTATTTCCCCGAAAACGGCTCGAAAATGACCCTCCGCCTCTCGGAGGTCCGAGCCTCCAAGCGCGGCATCCCCAACGACAGGACATTCGCCTTCCCCACAAACCCCGAGGTTTCCCATATCATCCAAATCGATGAAGGTTGCGACGACTAAATCCATTGCCCGCCTTTTGGTCCTCTGGCTCGCCGTTTTGGCGTTGGCCTCGACCACCGCCGCGCCCGCGCGCGGCGCCTCCGACCTGCTGGCCGACGGGACCGCCGACGCCCTGCAACTGGTCCGCATCCTTCCCGGCGCCGACGGGGCGGGGATCTTTTCGCGTGTCGAACGCCGCGCCCTGCCGAGCGGCGCCTGGACACAGGTCACCGAGATCGGCGGCCGCGCCGCCGGCCTCACCCACCTGGGCCGCGACGCGGTCCTCTGGCTCGACACCGGCGACTGGTGGCTCGGCAAGGCCCTGGGTCCAAGCCTCCCCGACCGGCACACCGTCGGGCTGCTCGCCGGCGACGACGCCCACCTGTACGCCATCGGCCTCCCGTCCCCGCGCAATGTCGCCACCGCCCCGGCGAATCCGGCGAGCGGCTCCGCGTCGAATCCAACGGCTGGCGCTCCGTCGAATCCAACGAGCGCCGCCCCGGTGAATCCGCCGGCCACCGCCCCCGCGAATCCGACGAGCGCCGCCCCGGCCACCTCCCTCGCGACCACGGCGCACGCGACCGCCGCCGCCACACCGACGCCCGGCCTTTATCGCCTGGACAAAAGCGCTTGGACGCGAATCGCCGACCTCCCCGATTCCATGCCCGACCGTTGGGACGCCGCCCGCGCCGACCTGCTGGCCATCGACGGCGCCGTCACCCTCGTCCGCCTCGGAGCCGACAACACCCTCCACGCCGCGACCTTCGATCCCGCCGGCGGGTGGACCGCCCTCCCCGCCATCACTCCGCCTTTTCCCGTGTCGGACCTGCGACTGCTCGATCTCGCCGGGAAACCCGTCCTCTGGATCGCCGCCGCCTCCGGTCCCGGCGCGCTGAATGGCATGGACGGGCAGTGGAACAAATCCGTCGCCTTGGCCATGGACGCCGACATGTCCAAGGTCGCCGACCGCGCCGTCGCCGTCGCCGCCGAGCGCATCCGACTGATTTTCCAACGCGACGGCAAGCTCTTCGAGCGGCAATTCGACGCCGCCGCCAACCCCATCGGCCCGGCCGCCGAGGTCGTCCTTCCCAAGCCCCCCGATCAGCGCATCCTCAACGCCGTGCAACTGGCCATGATGTTCGCCCTGATGTTCCTGCTGATGGGCTCCATGCGCCGCCGCCCCGTCTCGCGCGATCCCTTGGAAGGTTCGGGGCTGACCATCGCCCGCACCTGGCCGCGACTCGCCGCGGGGGTCGTCGACGCATTGCCCTATCTCGTCGGCATGTATCTGTATTCGATGAAGGTGGACGACACCGCCGCCCACCTGCACCAGGCCGTCGCCCTGCCACTGTGGATCGGGCTGGGGGTCTATTTCCTGCACATCACCGTGATGGAAATGTTTCGCGGCCAGTCGCTGGGCAAAAAAATCTTCGGGCTGCGCGTGGTCGCCCTCGACGGCGCCAAAGCCCGTCCCGGCGCCATCCTGATCCGCAACGCGGTGCTGATGATCGAGGTCTTCCTGCTGTTCCCCCTGATCCTGGTTTTCTACTCCCCCCTTCGCCAGCGCATCGGCGACATCACCGCCCGCACCCTGGTCGTCTCCAAATAAATGTACCTGTCCCCTTTATCTAAAGGGGACAGGTACATTTAATTAAAGGGGACAGGTACCTTTATTTGGATGCGAAAAAAGGGGTCATCCTGGATGTGCAAAAAGGGGTCATCCTGACTTTTGACATGTTCCCCGCGCGGTGGTAGCGTCCCGCCATGCCACGACCACTGCGACATTGCGAGGCGGGGGTGATCTATCATGTGCTCAACCGCGGGAAGGGGCGGCGGCGACTGTTCTCCAAGGAGGCGGATTACGCGGTGTTCCTCGAGGTGTTGGCCGAGGGGATCGAGCGATTCGACGTGGACCTGTTGGCGTACTGCGTGCTGCCCGATCACTGGCATTTACTGCTGCGGCCCCGGACGGACCAAGGGTTGTCGAAGTTGATGGCCTGGGTGACGGTGACGCACGCGCGGCGCCATCACCAACATCATCCGTCGCCGGGGAGCGGGCATATTTATCGGGGGCGCTTCAAGAGTTTTCCGGTGCAGGCCGATGGGCATTTCCTGACGGTGGCGCGGTATGTCCACGCCAACCCGGTGCGGGCGGGGTTGGCCGGGCGGGGACGGGATTGGCCGTGGTCGGACCTGACGGCGGCGGGGCGGCGGCGGCTGACGACGGCGGCTTGGCCGGTGAAGCGGCCGGGGAACTGGGCGCGGTCGGTGGATCGGACAGAGGATGAATCGGAGGTTGCGGCGATCCGGGCGAGCTTGGACCGGGGTCGACCATTCGGATCGGCGAAATGGGTCGGTCGTACGGCGGCGAGCCACGGGCTGATGGTGAGCGTGCGGGCGCGGGGGCGTCCGCGGCGGCCGGCCGAGGAGCTGTCTGAGCGGTATCGGCGGCGACGCGAGGCCGAAGGGACCGAAAAATCAGGATGAACCCTTCATCCGCGCCGCCCATTCTCCCCGGCGGGCCGCGCATCACGCCGGGCCGCCCCCATTGCCGCCATTGGCAACCGGCGTGGCGTTGCAGCGAACGCCACTTTGTCGCATCCGTGTCGCATCCGAGCATCCGCTGATCCGCCGGTGTTCCGGGATGGCCGCTGGTGTTCCGGGATAGCCACGGCTATGATGAAAAACGACGCCCGGGCGTTGGCTGCATTGCGGCTTCGCTTGATGCGCGTCGCTATTGCCCGGTTCGCCCCTGATCGCGGCCGCGAAGGTCTTATTTACAGGACCCCCGGCGCGTGGATGCGACCCGGAAGGAAACTTGATGCGGCTGGCCGATTTCATCCTGACCCATGTCGAACACATCCTCGCGGAGTGGGAAATTTTCGCGCGCGGCATCACGGCGGGCGCGGGAATGGACTCGCTGGCGCTGCGGGATCACGCCCAGGAGATTCTCCTCGCCACCGCCCGCGACATGAACTCTTCCCAGAGCATCGCCCAGCAATACGAAAAGTCCCGTGGCCGCGGCCTGCCTCAAGAGGGCGGCCGCGCCACGCTCAATGGCGCTTCGGAACTCCACGCCGTCGACAGACTCGGCTGCGGGTTTGATCTGCTGGAGGTCGTCTCCGAGTACCGCGCGCTGCGAACCAGTGTTCTTCAACTGTGGCGCGAGAGCAACCCTCAAGCCGATTTGCGCGATGTGGACGATCTCACCCGCTTCAACGAGTCCATCGACCAATCCCTGACCAAGGCGGTCGCCATCTACACCCGTCGCGTCGATCAGGCCCGCGACCTGTTCCTCGCCATCCTCAGCCACGACCTGCGCAATCCGCTCAACTCCATCGCCATGTCGGCCCAATTGCTCCCGCACCTGGGCGCGGATGTCCAAGAGGCCATGGAGTGCGTTTCGCAGATCTCGACCAATGTGGCGGTGATGGGCCGCATGATCGGCGATCTGCTCGACTACACCCGTACGCGCCTGGGCGCTGGAATGCCCGTTTCCCCGGCGCCCATGGACATGCGGCCGCTCGGCCGCTCATTGTTCGATGAGTTCCGCACCGCACATCCCGATCGCGCGTTCAACTTCCACGCCGACGGCGATCTGAATGGCGAGTGGGATGTGGATCGCCTTCGCCAGGCCATTTCCAACCTGCTCGGCAACGCCGTCCAGCACGGCGATCCCAACTTTCCCGTCGATCTTGCCCTTAGCGGCGAGGACGCGATGGTCTTCATCGCCGTCGGCAACGGCGGCGCGCCAATTCCGCCGGGCGAGCTGGGTAAAATCTTCGACCCCCTGGTCCGAGGCTCGAGCGCCGCAAAACCGGCCAAAAACCGTCCCGGCAGCATCGGCCTGGGCTTGTACATCGCCCGCCAAGTCGCCATGTCCCACGGCGGCGACATCGCCGTCACGTCAACCCAGGCGGCCGGCACCACCTTCACCATCCGGCTCCCGCGCCATCCCTCCATCCGCTCCGGTCGGCCCATCCTCGACGAGCCGCATATCCAGACGATGTGATTCGGTCCACTCGTTTGTTCCTGTGCTTGTGAACTTTCCAACCCGATGATTCCGTGGACTTCGACGCGGAAAAAGTCCCGCCGCGAAAAAAGGGGCCATCCCGATCGTTGACGCATTCGCAGTGCGTGCGAAAAAGGGGTCAACTGTTACTTCGGCCCCGTCGCCGGCCGGGTCGCCGGGGCGTCGAAACGCACTTCCTTCACATATGGCAGTTGCGCCAACGTGTCGCCCACGGCGCCTTTTTGCCGCTTGTTTATCACCCAGAGGCGCTTGCCGGCG
>JBBSAF010000076.1:0-10308 GCA_038252525.1 Tepidisphaerales bacterium | reverse complement strand
TGAAAACCCCTTGCGAATCACGGGAATCAAACCCCCCGCCGGTTCAAGGACTCACCGGTTGATGGGTAAGTTGCCGAGCAAGCACGGTACCAGCGGGTTCAACCAGTGGGAACGACCATGACCGACACCAGTCCCTTCGCAACCGTCGTACCCTGCCCCCACTGCGGGGCCAAGAACCGCGTGGACTCCCGCGCCGAGGTCTTCAACCCCATTTGCGGGCAGTGCAAGGCGCCGCTGGGCATGCGCCCGCGTTTGCTCAAACCCATCGAGCTCAACGACCGGACCTTCGACGACGCCCTCCGCCGGGCCGGCGACCGGCCCATGCTGGTCGATTGCTGGGCCGCCTGGTGTGGACCCTGCCGGATGTTGGCGCCGACGATCGAGGCGTTGGCGATCGAGGCCGCCGGGCGATGGGTGATCGCCAAGCTCAACGTCGATCAAGCCCCCCATATCGCCCAACGCTTCCAGATCGGCAGCATCCCCACGGTTCTGTTCTTCCACCGCGGCGAACTGGTCGAACAAGTCGTCGGCCTGCAACCGAAAGAGGCGCTGGCGGCGCGGTTGGAACGGATTGTGAAATAAACGTCATTGGTCCCTGGTCATTTGCCCATTCGAATTGCGAGCCGTTCACCCCGCCCATTGGAATCACAAATGACAAATGACGAATGACAAATGACAGTCTTGCATTGGCGGCGCCCGGCCCCCATCCCGTATCCTTCTCCCCATGCCATCCGCATCCGATTCGCAGTCCATCATTGTCGCCGGGCACATTTGCCTGGACATCATTGTGACGTTTGATCCGGCGGTTTCCGCCAGCGGGGTGCCGCGGCCGGGGGAGACGGCCCTCGTCGGGCCTGCCAACGTCAGCACCGGCGGGGCGGTGGCCAACACCGGCTTGGCGCTGCATCGACTCGGCACGCCGGTTCGGTTCGCCACGCGCATCGGCGACGACCGCTTCGGGCAGGCGACCCGCGACATCGTGGCGTCCCACGGCGAGGCGTTGGCGTCGGGCATTCGCACCGTCGCCGGCGAGACCAGCAGTTACAGCGTCGTGCTCAGCCCGCTGGGCGCCGACCGCAGTTTCATCCACTGTCCCGGCGCCAACGACCGATTCGATCCGCGGGCCGATGTCCCCGATGAATTGCTCGCCGGCGCCGCGATCCTGCATTTCGGGTATCCCCCGAACATGCGGTCGATTTATGGCGACGGCGGGGCGGGTTTGGCCGAACTCTTCGACCGGGCCCGTCGGATGGGATTGAAAACCAGCCTCGACATGACCCAGCCCGATCCCAAGGGCGAGGGGGGCAAGGTCGATTGGATCGCGTGGATGCGCCGGGTGCTGCCCCACGTCGATTTTTTCCTGCCCAGCCTGGATGAGACCGCCATGATGCTGGGCGTGCCGCTCGACCGGGCCGCCGATCCGGCCCCGCTGGCCGAGCGACTGTTGGACATGGGCTGCCCGGTGGTGGGGCTGAAACTCGGCGAGCGGGGCTTTTATCTGCAAACCCGGTCGGCGAAAAGGTTTGGGGCGGATTGGTCGAATCGCCAGCTCTGGTCGCCCTGTTTCAAGGCCAACGTCGTGGGAACCACCGGCAGTGGCGACTGCACCATCGCCGGGTTCCTGGCCGCGTATGTCGCCGGGGAATCGGTGGAAAATGTGCTGAACTTGGCGACCGCGACCGGCGCATGCAGCGTCGAGACCGCCGACGCCAACAGCGGCGTGCCGACCTTGGCCGCGGTCCGCGCCCGGCGTGAGCGCGGTTGGCAACGGCTGCCCGTGACCCCCCCCGCAGGCTGGGCCTGGGATGACGCCGAGGGGCTTCATCGGGGACCGCGCGATGATTCTCCCGCTTGATGCGGAATCCCCGCCACCTGTCGCCGGGCTTGTGCAGCCTGTGCGAAAACGCTGCGACCGACCCCCTGCGGACGGTTGTGCCCAAAATACGGGCAACGAGGCGTTCTACGCGACGCCACCCCGGTTTGCGATGGCGCCGATGCGGGTCGGCCCGGTGAAATGCGCGGCCCGTGAACCAATACGGGCACACCCCCGCGGCCGCCACCGGGCGATGTCATTGGGCGATTTCATTTGCCCTTGCCCCTTCCCCGCCCCTATAACTTCGGCAAAGGAGTTTCCACCATGCCCGACCCCCTCGAACGCATCGAACAGTTCCGCAACATGACCCTCGCCGACCCCGACAATGAGCTCGGGCATTTTTCCCTCGGCAAGGCGTTGCTCGACGCCAACCGGCCCACCGAGGCCAGCGCTTCCCTCGAACGCACCTTGGAGCTCAACCCCGCCCTCTCCAAGGTCCATCAACTCCTCGCCATGGCGCGGCTCGGGAAAAACGACCGCGAGGGCGCCATCGCCGCCCTCACCGCCGGCGTCACCGTCGCCGACCAGCGCGGCGACCTCATGCCGCGCGATGAGATGATCGCCATGCTCAAGGACCTCGGCGCCCCCGTCCCCGCCATCCGCCAAAACGCCGCCCCCGCCCAGGCCGTCGGCGAGTGTCAGGTGATGTGCAAACGCTGCGGGCAAATCGGCCCGAAACTCGCCAAGGCGCCGTTCAAGAACGACTTCGGGCAAAAAATCCTCGCCCACATCTGCCAGCCCTGCTGGCGGGCCGCCATCGGCCAAGGCACCAAGGTCATCAACGAGCTCCGCCTCCCCATGCACGATCCCCAGGCCCAGCGCATCTGGGATCAGCACATCCGCGAGTTCCTGAATCTCGAAGGGAAGTAGGCGGAAGGAAGGTAGGCGGTAGGCGGAGAGAGGGTGGGAGGATCACGGTTATCTTTCCGCCTGCTTTCGCTCCGCCTGCTGTTCACGGTTGCAGGTTGCAAGTGACGAGACGCCGGCCCTTGGTTCTTCTCCGCCTACTATCGCTCCCGCCTACCGCCTACCGCCTCCTTGCGACCACCGCGCCGATCTGTCGCCACACCTCCACCCATTCCCGCATTCGCATGTAGGACAGGAAGTTCGCGTGGCACCACTTGCGAAGCTGGCTGCCCGACAGGTGTTCGGCCCGCTCTTGATACGCCCGCCACAGGCGCAGATACGTCACGAAATCGCTCTTGGGATCGGCGAATTGTTTGTGGGCCTCGTCGGCCTGTTGACGCTGGTCCATCGGGCGGTCCCGCGGATCCTGCACGCTCAGCGCCGCGGCGATGACCAGCACCTCGTCCATCGCCCCCTCGTGCCGGGCGGCCAGGATCATGCGTGCGATGCGCGGGTCGGTCGGCAATCGCGCCAAATCCCGCCCGATCCCCGTCAATTCGTTGTCGGCGTCGATCGCCCCCAATTCATGCAGCGTCTGGTAACCATCGCGGATCATGCGGTAATCCGGCGGCTCGACGAACGGAAACGCATCCACCCGCCCCAGCCGCAAGGACATCATCTGCAAAATCACGCTCGCCAGGTTCGTCCGCAGAATCTCCGGCGGCGTGAACGCCTCTCGCGCCAGGTAATCCTCCTCGGAATACAGCCGCACGCACACGCCCGGCCCGATCCGACCGCAACGCCCCTTGCGCTGGTCGGCGCTGGCTTGCGAGATCGCCTCGATCGGCAATCGCTGCACCTTCGTCCGGGGTGAATAGCGGCTGATCCGGGCCGTGCCGGGGTCGATCACGTACCGGATCCCCGGCACCGTCAGGCTCGTCTCGGCCACGTTGGTCGCCAAGATGATCCGGCGACGGCTGTGCGGCTGGAAAATCCGCCGCTGCTCACCGGCGCCCAGCCGCGCATACAACGGGATGATCTCGGCCTCGGCGAACCCGCTTTCGTTCAGCACCTCGGCCGTCTCGCGGATTTCGCGCTCCCCGGCCAGGAAGATGAGCGTGTCGCCGGGCGATTCCCGCCACAGTTCCCGCACCGCCGCGACGATCCCGTCGAGCTGGTGCAGATCCTCCTCGTCATCCCCCGCGCCGGTCAGCGGACGATAGCGCGCCTCGACCGGATACATCCGTCCGCTCACCTCGATGATCGGGCAATCGCCGAAGTGCCGGCTGAACCGCCCGGGGTCGATCGTCGCCGACGTGACGATCAATTTCATATCCGGCCGGCGCGGCAAAAGCTGCTTGAGATACCCCAGCAAAAAGTCGATGTTCAGCCCGCGCTCGTGGGCCTCGTCCAAAATGATCGTGTCATATCGCTCCAGCCACCGATCCGACTGCGTTTCGGCCAATAAAATGCCGTCGGTCATCAGCTTGATGAGCGTGTCCGGCCCGGTTTCATCGCCGAATCGCACCTTCGATCCGACGACCCCGCCGAGCGGCACGCCCAGCTCGTCGGCGATGCGCTGGGCCACCGATCGGGCGGCGATGCGCCGCGGCTGGGTGTGACCGATCATGCCGCGGACGCCGCGCCCCAGTTCCAGGCAGATTTTCGGCAACTGCGTGGTCTTGCCCGAGCCGGTCTCCCCGGTCAGCACGATCACCGGATTGGATTCGATGGCCGCCGTGATCTCCGCGCGGCGCTCCGCCACCGGCAACTCCGGCGGATATCCCACCTTCGGCGCCAGCCCCCGACGCCGCTCGATTTCCCGTTCATTCCACACCGCCACGAAGATAGTGTAGCACGGCCGCGGTCGCGGCGCCGACGTTCCCCGACCCCTCCCACCGACGCCTGTCATCCTGTCGCGGGCGCGTCGCGTCCCATGCGCTCAACGCAAAAAACCTTGCCGTCCGTCGCGGGGCCGCCCCGGCACAAGTGTGCGGAACTTTTTCCGCCGGGACAACCCCTCAAATAAGACGGCAATATCACGATATTCGCGCTTATTGCACCGTTGTGGCATAATCCACGTCTTCATGCGGCCAAAGGCCAACATCCTCCCCGCCAAGGCCGAGGTCTCTGCCATGGATCGGCTCTTCGCCGCCAAGCTCTCCATCGGGACCCTCGTTGACCACCTCGCCAACCACCTCATCGGCCGCGACCGGCGCAAGGTCCATGGCAATGGCAATATCCGCGACGGCCAACTGCTCATGGCCCACATTCTGGCCTTCCTCGATCCCCTGTGCCGGTCCCCCCGGCTCTTCGAGGACCAGGGGAACTTCGACGGGCGGCTCGAGCTCGCGCGGCTGGCCCGCTCCACCCACTCCGACGACCTGGCCGCCTGCGACCCGGGGCTCCTTCTGCCGATGATCGCCGACCTGCACCGGAGGATCGACTGGACCAAGGTCGCCGGCGGCGATCTGCCGGGCATCGTCCAACGGATTCTCATCCTCGACAGCACCTACTTCACCCTCATGGCCGACACCCTGTGGGCGTTGACCCACACCAAGAGCGACGGGAAAACCCAAGCCCCCACCCGCGTGGCGGTGGAACTGGACTCCGACGTCTTGCTGCCCGGGGTGATCGTGGTCGCCGGGGACGACGGGATCGCCGAGCCGGCGTCGTGCATCCCCGGCCTGCTCGGCGGGACGCTGTACGTGACCGACGGCAACTTCGGGAACATCGAGTACTTCTCGGCGGTGATCGCCAAGGGAAGCGGCTTTGTCGTCCGGGCAGAGCGCGATTCCCCGGCGGTGGCGGTGGAGCGCGAACTTCCGCTCTCGGCCGCCGACATCGAGGCGGGGGTGGTGGCCGACGAGCTGGCGGGGGTTCACGGTCATGGGGCGCCGGCGGGGATGTTCCGGCGGGTGACGATCCACCGGATCGACCGGGAGGGCAAGGCCGACATCATCCGACTGCTAACGACCTTGGTCGATCCGTCGGTGTCGGCGGCGACGATCGGCGAGGTGCATCGGCGGCGCTGGGAGATCGAAACGTTCTTCAAGTGGCTCAAGGGGTGCGTGAAGCTGGATCATTTGTTGAGCCGCAGCCGGGAGGGCATCGAGTTCCAGTTGTACATGGCGGTGATCGGGGTGCTATTGATGCACCTGCAAACCGGCGAAAGGTTGAGCAAGTATGCGTATGCGGTTTTTCATTGGATCGCCACGGGGCGGATGGGGATGGAGGAGGGGGCGTCGGTGATCCTGAAACGCGATCGCGAGCGGGCGATGGAGCGGGAGCGACAGGCGCGGAATCGCGCCTCGAAAAAATCGGGCCTGTGAGGTTCGCGGTCCCTCGCGCCCCTCATTCCCTCACCCCCTCATCCCCTCAACACCGTCAACCCCCGCCCGCGCTTCGTGGCGACCTTCGCCACCAGGTCATATCCCTCGGCGCCCGTCACCCTCACTTCCACCCGTTCCCCCGGATGCAGCGCCTTGCCCGACTCGACCAGCGTCACCGAATCGATCTCCGGCGCCTGTCCCGCCGACCGCGCCACCCAACCGTCGGCGGCATCGCGCCCTGCCGGACGATCCACCAGCACCTCGATGTTTTTCCCCTTCATCGACCCCAATTTGCCGAACGCCACCGCCTGCTGCGCCAACATCAATTCCTCGACCCTGGCCGCGATCACCTCCGCCGGCGTTTGATCGGCCATCCGACCCATCGGCGTGCCCGCCTCGGCGCTGTAGCCGAACACCCCCATCATGTCGAACCCGAAATCCCGCACGAACTCCACCAATTCCCGGTGCATCGCCTCGGTCTCCCCCGGCGCCCCCGCGATGAACGTCGTCCGCAGCGCGATCCCCGGAATCCGATCCCGCAACTTCCCCAGCAGCCCCTCGATCTGTTTCCGCGTCACTCGACGCTTCATCCGGTTCAGCATCCCGTCGTCGATGTGCTGAAGCGGCATGTCGATGTATTTCACCACTCGCCCGCAATCGCCCAACGCGTCGATCATCCCATCCGTGAAACAAGACGGATAGGCGTACATCAGCCGCAGCCAGTGCACATCGGGCAACTTCCGATCCAGCGTCCGCAGCAACCCCGCCAAGCCCGGTTCGTACCCGATGTCGGTGCCGTAGCTCGTCGTGTCCTGCCCGATCAGGTTCAACTCCACCGCCCCGTCCGCCGCCAGCTCGGCGGCCTCGGCCAGCACCTGCTCGAGCGGCTTGCTTCGCATCGGCCCGCGGATCGACGGGATCGTGCAGAATGAACACCCTTGGTTGCACCCCTCGCTGATCCGCAAATACGCATAATGCCTCGGCGTCAGCCGCAGCCGCGCCCGGTCATCCTCGAACACCGGCAAGCGATTGGTCTTGCCCGATTTCGTCGGAGCCTCCACCCCCGCGACCTCGGCCAGTTCCTTCGACAGATCGTGATATTTCCCCAGGTAATGCCCGTGCCCCTGCCGCGGGTTTTCCTTCCCCCGCACGGCCTCGACGATGTGTTCGCGGTCGAACACCCCCACCAGCCGGTCGATCCCCGGAACCTCGCTCAGCAGCTTGGTCTTGTGCCGCTGGACCAGGCAACCGGCCACCACCACGCGCTTGCACGCCCCGGTTTTCTTCAATTCCACCGCCGCCCGGATTTCCCCCAGCGACTCCTCCTTCGACGCCTCCAAAAATCCGCAGGTGTTGATTACGATGGCATCCGCGGACGCCGCATCGGCCGTGATCGCCAGCCCATCGCCCGCCAAAAGCCCCAACATCCGCTCGGAATCCACGAGATTCTTCGGGCACCCGAGACTGACGAACGCGACCGTGGAAATGGTTGTTTTGGGGAGGGCCATGGGGGGGGAGGGGTTGTGGGTTGTGGGTTGTGAGTTGTGGGTTGCGAGTTAAGAGAGGCGGGCGTTGGGTGCTTATCCGCCTGCGGCCACCGGTTGTAAGTTGCAAGTTATCCGTTGTAAGTGAAGAAAGGCCTGCCCTTTCTTCTCCGCCTACCCTCCTACCGCCTTCCGCCTTCCGCCTACCGCCTTCCGCCTACCGCCGCAAATTGTACGCCGGGGGGCATCCGCCGGGTTTTCTTCTTCCTGCCAACTGCCAACTGCCAACTACCCACTATTTCCCCGTACACATCACTCCCAGCACCACCGGCAAGTATACGATGGAACACAGGAAAAGGTTCCGGGCGGCCACCCGCGTGCGTTTCACCGACCACGACAGACCGAAGCCCAGGAACACCATGCCCATCCCCCCGGCCACCGCAAAATAGACCGGCCCGGCCAAGCCCATCGCCGTCGGCAACAGACTCGCCGACACCAACGCCAGCGTGTACGCCACGATCTGGCGCCCGGTGATGAAACCGGCCTCATCCACCACCGGCAGCATCTTGAACCCCGCCGCCGCGTAATCCCGCCGATACAAAATGGCGATGGCCAGGAAATGCGGCATCTGCCACAGGAACAAAATGGCGAACAGCGCCATCGCCTCCGCCCCGATCGACCCCCGGCACGCCGCCCATCCCATCACCGGCGGGATCGCTCCCGGCACCGCCCCGATCACCGTGTTGAGCGTCGAACGCCGCTTCATCGGCGTGTACAAAAACAGATAGCATCCCACCGTCATCGCCCCCAACAGCACCGTCAGCCCGTTGGCCACCATCGCCAGCAACCCCAGCCCGACCGTCAGCAGGATCAGCCCGAACACCACCGCCTCGCGCTCGGTCAATCGTCCATCGGGCAACGGCCGGTTCCGGGTGCGGGGCATCAGCCGGTCGAGCGGCTTTTCCATCACTTGGTTGAACGTCGACGCCGCCCCGGCCGTCAGGAACGTGCCGATGAGCGTCAGCGCCATCGCCCCCCACGCCACCGGCGCCCCGGCCGTCCGCGCCGCCAAATAAAACCCCACCATCGTCGTGACCACCACCATGAAGTTCAGCCGCGGCTTGGTCAGCTCGGCCCAATCGGCCCACCCCGCCGCCGGCCGGGCCGACAACACCGCCGCCGCGTCGATCATCGCCGTCGAATGTCGTCTCATGCGCAGCCCACCGGTTGAGGTCCGTCGAACGCCCCGTCATCTCCCGGCGATTGCGCCGCCATCACCGCGCGTCCCGTCGCCAGCCGTCCGCTCCGCATCGCCAGGACGAAGGTGGTCAGCAGCACCAGCGCCCCGACCGCCACGTGCGAACTGGCGATGTCCGCCGGCTTGCGCCACAGGACGGTGAGCGCGCCGAGTGTCAGTTGCAGTAGCAGCAGAACGATCAGCGCCCCCGCCGGCCGCACGATCGCCCCCCGCCCCGATCCGCGTTTCAATCCCGCCCAAATCAGCACCCCCAGTACCGCGGTGACGACCACCGCCCCGATCCGATGCCCGAAGTGAATCCAAATCTGCCCCAACGTCACCGTTGAAAGTCCGCCGTCCCCCATCCGCGCCGCGTTGATCGCCGGCAGCGCCGATTCGCTCGTCGGTGGCAGCAATTTGCCGTAACTCAGCGGGAAATCCGGGATCGCCAGTCCCGCTTGGTAATGCCGCATGACCGCCCCGACCACCAGTTGGCCGTAGACGACCGCCACGCCGATGAGCGCCAATCGGAAGATCGTCCGCATCGCCGGTGCGTCGACGCCCGGCTTCGCGTCGATCCACCATCGCCCCGTCATGACCGCCACCGCCGCCGCCAAACAGAAAAACGCCTGCGCGAAACAGGCGTGAATGATCGCCAAGTCCAGATTGGTGAGCACCACCCGCAGCCCGCCGAGAATCCCCTGCACGATCACCGCCGCAAGCACCCCGGCCGACAGCCACCGCACCACCGCCCGCGGCTCGCGCCGGCGCCCGGTCCAGATCGCGGCGCACACCAGCGCCAGCGCCACCAACCCCACCCCCACCTGTGTCACCGGCCGGGCCGGAAAGCTCGGCGTCGTCTTGGCCACGATCATCGTGCCGACCAGCGCCACCAATCCCAGCGATCCCCATACTTGCGCCGCCCTCGCCCATTTCCGACGGCTTCCCGCCTCCCGCGCCCAGCCAAAGGCCTGGGCCACCAGCAAGATCGCGCAAAATCCCGAAATCGTGCCCAACAGTCGGTGGGAATGCTCATAAAAAACCCCGCCCACCCACCGGTTCAGCGGCAACGCGAACATGTTGTAGCCAAACGAGTTGGGCCAATCCGGCACCGACAGCCCGGCCTGGTGGCTGGTGACCAGTCCCCCCATGAAAATCAGCGGAAACGTCGCCACCACCGTCGCCACCGCGACCCAATGCAGCGCCCCGGCGTAGGCCCCCGCCGGCGCATCATCCCCCGACCGATTGCGTTTCGTCTGTTCCATCCGACCGTTGTACCCTCCCCCCGCGCGCTGCCACCACTCCCGAATCCCCCCTCCACCGCGAGCAAAGCATACCCCCCATGCGATTTCACCTCAACCCCCAATAAAGGTACCTGTCCCCTTTATCTAAAGGGGACAGGTACCTTTATTTCGCTGCTTCGTCCACAATCCGCGCGAACGCCTCCAGATTGTCGTAGTCGCCCCGCCAAGTCGTGTACATGATCCCGGTGACGCCTTTGACGCCCGCCGCCGCCGACAGCCATTGCCGGACGTT
>JBBSAF010000075.1:0-10432 GCA_038252525.1 Tepidisphaerales bacterium | reverse complement strand
TCGCGGCGGTTGGCGACGATCACCTTCACGCCGCTGTCGCGCAGGTTCAGCCCGTGGGCATGTCCCTGCGACCCGAAGCCGATGATGGCGACCGTCTTGCCCTTCAGCGCGTCGAGCGGTGCATCCTGTTCATAGACCATTTTCAATTTTTCGGTCATTGCGCGAACTCCTGTCAAAAGGGTGAAGGGTCGGATGCTATCGGATCGCATTATCCCCGTCAAAAACGCCGTCTCGGCGACAAACGCCGTCTCGGCCGCCTCACCCCTTCACCGCCCCGACCGCCAGCCCGTCCAGCAGTTCCGATTGGCCGACGGCGAACAGCGCGATCACCGGGGCGATGGAAATGAGCGTGGCCGCCATCAGCGCGCCCGGGGCGGCGCCCGGCATGGATGACAGGTTCGCCAAACCCACCGGCAGGGTGAACGTCGATTCATCCTGGAGGATGATCGCCGGCCACAGATAGGCGTTCCAAGCCCCCAGGAACGAAAGCAGGGCGAGGGCGCCGGTCATGGGCCGCACGATGGGCAGGCACACGGTCCACCAGATGCGGAACTCGCCGGCGCCGTCGATGCGGGCGGCGTCCAGCAGCTCGTCGGGGATCGTCAGCATCGCCTGGCGATAAAGGATCATCCCCATGACGCTGACGGCGCCGGGAATGAGGATCGCGCGGTACCCACCGACCCATCCCAGGCGATTCATGAGCTCATACAGGCTCGGAAGCGTCACTTGGAACGGCAGGAGAACCGTCACCGCCATCAACCCCAAGACGATTCGCTTGCCCGCGAAGCGATGCTTGGCCAACGCATAACCGCCCATCGACGAGCTGAGCATCACCAACACCGTCTGGGCCGAGGCCAAAAAGGCGGAATTGACCAGCCAACCAAGGGCCGATCCATCGCGCCACAAAGCCGCGAAATGATCGAGCGTCAACGATCCGTCGGTCGATTGGAACGCCCTGACGACCACCCGACACAGCGGGGTCATGGCGACCGCCGCCAACGCCCACAGGACGAGGTTCCACGCCAGGGCGCCGGGCCACGGCCGCGTCATGACGCCCACCCCCCGCGGCGCGCGCGAGCGATCACACCTATCGCCAGCGCCGGCAGCGCGACCACCCCGACCAAGGTCCACCCGATGGCCGAGGCATACCCGAAATCCCCGGCCTGGAACCCCGTCACGAACAAATACATCACCAATGTCATCGCGGCATTGCCCGGCCCGGCGCCGGAGAACAGGACGTAGGGCAGCTCGAACAGTTGCAACCCCGCGACGGCCCCGACCATCGCCATGAATGCCACCGCCGGGCGCAGGGCCGGCAGGGTCACATGCCAGAATCGCCGCCACGGCCCGGCGCCATCCACCGCGGCGGCATCATGCTGCGCCGGATCGACCCCGCGCAATGCGGCCGCGAAATAAACCACCCCGAAGCCGATGCCGATCCACAACGCGGCCAGCAGCACGCTCGCCATGGCCAACCGCGGATCGGTCAGCCAGGGAAGGGTCACCGCATGCCCGGCGAATCGGCTCGCGATGCCGTTGATGCAGCCGCGGGGGGCGCCGAGGATCCCGCTGAAAATCACCGCCGCGAAAACCGGGCCGACCAAATAAGTTGAGAAGAACGCGAATCGCAACAACCCCCGCCCGCGGATTCGACGACGGTCCAACAGCACCGCCAGCGCGATGGAGGCGGGGATCTGCAGGGCGACGAACGCGACGGTGAACCCCACGGTGTTGGCCAGCGCCAACCAGAACATGCGGTCGCGCAGCAGGAAGCGGTAGTTGTCGAGACCGACGAATGTCGCGTCGGCGCCGCCGATCATGCGATGGAAGCCCATCCAAATGCTGCGGAGCAGCGGATACGCGAGAAACAGGCCGAAAATCACGAGAAACGGCGAGAGGAACAGATACGGCGCGGCCGCGATCCGCCGAGGTCGCCGTCGTCGCGGGGGCGTCGACATCATCGCGCTTCCTCCCCCGAACCGAACGCGATGTAGCGCCGGACGTCCGCCGCCGCCTCCTCCAGCCATGCGGCGACCGCGGACTGCCGACCCCCGTCGCCAACGCGATCCACGCGGTCGGCGGACTTGGCGACCACGGCGCCCAACGCCTGCATCGCCAAGGTCGTATACGGCGTGACGACGCGACGCGGGACTTGGCCGGCCAACTCCACATACAACCACTCGATGGATTGCCCGCCGAAAAAAGCATCCGGTCGGCCGATCTTTGGCCAGGTCGATGGATCCGCCGACAGGACCGCCGATGCGCCGCGGCGGGCCGCGACGGCCGATTCGTCCAGGCAAAGCGCCTCGAGCAATCGCCACGATCGCCCGCCATCCGCCGCCCCGCGCGGAATCGCCATGGCCGATCCGCCCCAGGTGGCGGTGGGGGGGTCTGACGGCTCGAATCGCGGCAGCGGCATCAATCGGACCTTCCCGGAGAGCGCCGGCGCGTTGGTTTTTAGCATCGCGATCCGCCAATCGGGCATGAAAACCGCGGCGCAGGTCCCATCCTCCAACTCGGCGGCCCAGCGCGTCTCACCCGCCGGCGGCTGGGCGGCGATCCGATCCGGTCCGGCGACAAGACCCGCATAAAACGCCACGGTTTCGGCCACGATCGGGTCGTCAAGGCGAACGACATTGCCGACTTCGAGAATGTTGACCCCGCGTTGCAGCAGCATCATGTAAACCACATCGCCCGACGACCGGGGCATCTGGATCGCGTGCCGTCCCGACCCCCAGCGCGACTGGGCGATGAGGCACAGTCGCTGGAAATCGGCCCAGGTCTTGGCGGCCGACGGGTCCACCCCTGCGGCGTCGAACAGATCCTTGCGATAGGCCAATGCCACCGGGTGGACATCGAGCGGCGCCGCGAAAACACCACCGTCCTTGCTCCATGCCGCCAACCGGGCCCCGGACAGACGCGCGTCCCATCCGGTTTCGCGCAGCCATGGGTTCAGGGGCGTCAAGCCGATCCGGTCCGGCGCGGCGCGCAGGAACTTGCCGACCGAGCCGATCTCCAGTTCAACCAGATCGGGCACGCCCGCGCCGCGGCGGCCGGACAGGATCAGCGAGATCAGCCGCGTGTCGATCGCCCGGGCGCTGAGCAATTCCACCCGAACCGACAATCCGGTTCGATCCTCGAATCGTTCGACCAGCGAGGGCCGTCCGTCGATGCGGTCACGGAAAATGCGGGCTTGTTCGGCCGAGAACGTCCAGACCGTCATGTCCGCCCGCGGCGATCCCGGGCGCGACAACACCACGGCGCCGGCGCCCACCGCCACCGCGAGCAGCACCGCGATCAACCGGCCGGGCGGGAACGTCATCACCGGCCATGATGAATCGCCAACGGCGCCGATGCTAGCGGATCGAACGCGACAGGAACGCAAGGTGGCCGGTGTTGCCCGCCATGCGGCGGAGTCCTAGACTTTCCCCATGCCCGACGAGCCGCGAATTCTGCCGACCATGCCCCGCGGCGCCGCCCGCGCGGGCGCGCCCTCCACCCCGTTCCAACCCGTCTGCGCGATTTTCCGGCGATATCTGCACAATCAGAAGCTGAAGTTCACCCCCGAGCGGGCGATGATCCTCGACGCCGTGCTGCGCAAGAACAGCCTCTTCGAGGCCGAGCAGTTGTCGGCGGATTTGGCCGGCTTGGGCCACTCGGCCAGCCGGGCCACGGTCTATCGCACCCTGGCGCATCTGCAGGATGCGGGCATCCTCAAGCAGGTCTTCTTCGACAACAAGCAGTCCTACTACGAGGTGATCGCCGGGCGCCAGACCCACGACTATTTGATCTGCGTGGAGACCGGGAAGGTCATCGAGTTCAATTCCGAGCGATTGCGAAAATTGCGCGATGAGATTTGCGCTGAACACGGGTTCGAGCCGCTCAGCCACCAGTTCCACATTTTCGGCGTGGGTCCGGGGGAAAAAGGCAAGTGACCGACCGGACGGCGCCGGCGGCTATCGCCGATCCACCGGCCTGATCGGCAGGGCGTCGCCGCGCTGCGCCATTTTGTCGATCAGACGGGCGCCATACCACGCCCCGGCCACGGCGCCGACCTGCATGGCGACGAAAAATGACAGGATCATCTCCCATCGCATGTGGATGCCGTAATACCCCACGGCGCACAGGGCGAGGATGAAGACCTGCATGAAGATGAACCGCTTGCGGTATTGAGCCCACATGGGGGGATAGGGTAAGGGAGAAAGTTCCGAGTTGCGAGGCGGGGGTTGCCGGGCACTGGATTGTGAATGAATGCGGGGGAAGGGGCGGATTGCGAGTTGTACGTTGCCGCTTGTGGGCTCGGACGGGGTCAGGGGGAGTTCAATAGCAGGCCGTCATGCGCGAGGCGGATGGCGGGTGGCAATTGGGCGTTGGTTTTTTCGTGCCCGAGGGCGTGGGCGATGTGGGTGAAGTAGGTGCGTCGGGCGCCGATGCGGGCGGCGGCGGCGAGAGCCTCCTCGACGCTGAAATGGGTGGTGTGGCGACGGTATTGCAGGGCGTCGAGCACCAGGATGTCCAAGTTCCGCAGCAGATCGAATGACGGCTCGGGGATTTCGCTGACATCCGTGCAGTAGGCGACATCGCCGACGCGAAAGCCGAGCACGGGCAATTTGCCGTGGAGCAGCGGAATGGGGGTCCAGGACGCGTTGCCAATGTCGAACGGGCCGGTGATGACGCGGGGGATGAGATGGGGGCGGAAGACGCGTTCGGCGGGGTCGGGGGCGCGGAAGGCGTAGCCAAAGCATTTTCGCAGGGTGTCGTGGGTGGCGGGGTCGGCCCAGACATCGAGCGGACCGTTGCGGATGGCGTTGAATCGGCGAACGTCGTCGAGGCCCATGATGTGGTCGGCGTGGGCGTGGGTGAAGACGACGGCGTCGATGGCGTCGATGCCGTTGGCGACACACTGGAGGCGCAGTTCGGGGGTGGTGTCCACCAGGACCTGGGCGCCGTCATAGCGGAAGATGACGCCGCAGCGGGTGCGATGGTCGCGGGGATCGGCGCTGGAGCAGACCTCGCAATGACAGCCGATCATCGGGATGCCGGCGCTGGTGCCGGTGCCGAGGAACAGAAGTTCGACGCGAGGGGGGGAAGGCATGTTCGCAGCGTTATAACGGCCACGAGAGGATATGTCAGTGGTCCTTGACGGGACGTCAATGCAGAAGGGGGCAATGGACGGGGTCATGGGTCATTTGCCTTTTGTCATTGGCGGGATGTGGCGGGGCTGCGTGAGTGGATCGACCGATGGGGGGTCATTGGTCTCTTATGATTTGTCATTGGCGGGATCGCCGCGGCAATGCTTGCTTCCCGATCCCGCAACCCTTGCCGTGGACGGTGGGAGGAAGGAAAGTTGACGGAGATGACACACGAGGCATCCCCCTCCACTCGCAGCCCGCAACTCTCCCCCTTCCACTCGCAACTTCACCCCCCGCGGGATATCATCGTCGGACTTTGGAAAAACAAACCATGGAAGAAACCAGCGTTTACGAGCGGGATCGGCGGGAAAAACTGCGGGCGTTGCGCGAGTTGGGCGTCAATCCGTTCGGAGCCAGGACCGAGGGGATCGCGCCCTTGGCCGACGCGCGGGCGAGCCATGATCCGGCGATGGGGCAGGATGGCGGGCCGGTGACGAAGGTGGCCGGGCGCATCGTGCTGAAGCGCGACATGGGGAAGCTGTCCTTCGCCACGCTGCGGGATGAGACGGGGGATTTGCAGGTGGCGTTCGACAAGCGCCGGCTCGACGAGACGGCGTGGAAAATCAATTCGCTTCTGGATCTCGGCGACTGGGTGGTGGTCGAAGGACCGCTGGGGGCGACGAAGAAGGGGGAGGTCACGATCTGGGCGAGCGGGCTGGCGATCGCATCGAAGTCGCTGCTGCCGCCGCCGTCGAAATGGGAGGGGCTGAGCGACATCGAGTTGCGATATCGCCAGCGCTATGTGGACCTGTTCACCAATCCCGACGTGATGGCGACGCTGAAGCTGCGGATGAAAATCGTCGCGGAAATCCGCCAATACATGGTCGCCCGGGGGTATCTGGAGGTCGAGACGCCGATGATGCAGCCGCTCGCCGGCGGCGCCGCGGCCCGACCGTTCATCACCCATCACAACGCCTTGGACATCCCGCTGTACCTGCGGATCGCGCCGGAGCTGTATCTCAAGCGGCTGCTCGTGGGCGGCATGGCCAAGGTGTTCGAGCTGAACCGCAACTTCCGCAACGAGGGGATCAGCCCGCGGCACAACCCCGAGTTCACCATGCTCGAGGCCTACGAGGCCTTCGGATCGTGGGAGACGATGGCGGAGCTGGTCGAGGGGATGGTGTGCCATTTGGCCGAGACGCTCTTGGGGGGATTGAAGGTCGAACACCGCAACGCCGAGGGCGTCGTCGCCAAGACCATCAATCTCGAGCGCCCATGGCGGCGGGTGCGGCTGGTGGAGTTGGTGGCCGAGCGGACGGGGTGGGTGTTCGACAAGCGCCCGATCCAGGAGGCCGCGCCGGAGTTGGCCGAGAAGCTGCGCGAGAAGGGCAACACCAAGATCGCCCAGTTCACCCCCGCCGAGCAGTTGGTCGCCGTGTACGAGAAACTCATCGAGCCGACATTGATCGATCCGTGTTTCGTGACGCACATTCCCAGCGTCGTCATCCCGTTGGCGCGGGAGAACGAGGCCGATCCCTATTTCGCCGATGTGTACGAATTGGCGATCAACGGGCAGGAAATCAGTCCGGGATACACCGAATTGAACGATCCCGACGTGCAGGCGAAACATTTCGCCCACCAGGTGGGTGATACCGATGAGCAGCAGAGGATCGACACCGACTTCCTGACGGCGCTTCGATACGGGATGCCGCCGGCCGGGGGGATGGGGCTGGGAATCGACCGGCTGGTGATGTTGCTGACCGGCGCCGAGAGCATCCGCGATGTGATTTTGTTCCCGCTCCTGAGGCCGACCGACGCCTGATCGCCTCCCTCGCCCAACGCGATGTACAAACTGAAGCTCATTTTCCGCTACCTCCTCAAACGCCGCATCGCGTGGGTGTCGCTGGCGGCGGTGACGCTCTGCACCACGATGGTGCTGGTCGTCATCAGCGTCATGGGCGGGTGGCTGCGGATGTTCCGGGCGTCGTTCCACGGACTCAGCGGCGACGTGATCGTCTCGGCCGCCCACCCGACGGGATTTCCCTATTACGGGGAGATGATCGACCAAATCGAAAAACTCCCCGGCGTGGCGCCCGACGGCGCGGTCCCCATCATCCGCTATTTCGGACTCATCAACATCGGCGACCTCAAGGGCATGCCCGTCGAGGTGCTCGGGTATCCCGCCGACAAAATCGCGGCGGTCAACCAGTTTTCCCGGTCGCTGTTCCTCCAATACCAGTCCCTGATCGAGCGGGCCGACGACCCCGAGTCCGACCTCACCGCCGAACAGCGGGATGCCCTGCGATCCGAGGCGGCCGAACACGCGCGACGCCCGTCGTTTTCGCTCCTGGCCAATGTCGATTACGAGACGGCGTTCCGGCTGCACTATCCCAAGGCCAACCCGGCGCTGGCCAAGGGAGCGCGGAATTGGCCGGGGATGGTCGCGGGGATCGGCGTGCTGAACATCCACAAGAACGAAACCGGCAAGTTCGTCAACCGTCATGAGGGGCTGTATCGACTGCCGATCACGCTGACCGTGCTGCCCCTGGGGACCGAGCGGGGTGTCGATTTATCCAGCAAATCGCAGCGCAATTATTGGATCGTGGACGACAGTCGGACCGGCGTATGGCAATCGGATTCGCGCAGCGTCTACGTCCCCTTCGAGCAGCTCCAAAAAGACCTCCTGATGGCGCCGCAGAAGTGGACCGATTCCGACGGCAACCCCATCGAGACGCCGGCGCGGACCAGCGAAATCAACATCAAGGTCCTCCCCGGTCACGCCCTCGACGAGGTGCGCGACGGCGTGAACCGCATCGTCGAGCGGGTCTACCTCGAGCATCATGTGATGGCCTACGCGCCGCCGGACGTGGCGACATGGGAGGAGACCCAGCGCGTCTGGCTGGGGGCCATCGAAAAGGAAACGGTGTTGGTCACGGTGCTGTTCGGGATCATCAGCCTCGTGGCGATTTTCCTCATCTTCTGCATCTTCTACATGATCGTGGTCGAGAAGACACGCGACATCGGCATCATCAAGAGCGTCGGCGCCACCAGCCTGGGGGTGGCCGGCATCTTCCTCGGCTACGGGCTGGCCATCGGCATCGTGGGCGCCGGCGTCGGCGGCGGCGTCGGTTGGCTGGTGGTCCACTACATCAACGAGCTTCACGCCTGGCTAGGCCGCGCGATGGGCGTGCAAATCTGGAACCCCGAGGTCTACCAGTTCGACAGCATCCCCAACACCATGGAACCCCGCCAGGTCGCCATCATCCTCGCCATCGCCGTCATCTCATCCGTGGCCGGCGCCTTGGTGCCGGCCCTGCGGGCGGCCCGGCTGCATCCCGTGGAGGCCCTGCGATGGGAATGACCTCCCCCGTCCCCTCCGACCGTCCCACGCCCCTCCCACCCCCCGGCGCCACCCGCCCCGCCGACGCCTTGGCCGCGTCCCCGGTGATCCTGCGGGCCGACAAGCTCGACAAAATCTACCGCATGGGCGACAGCGAACTGCCGGTGCTGCGGAAGCTGGACCTGGAAATCCGCCAAGGCGAGTTCCTCGCCATCGAGGGACGCAGCGGATCGGGCAAGAGCACGCTCCTGCATCTGCTGGGCGCCTTGGACGCGCCCGACGGCGGGTCGGTGATCCACAACGGGCGCGACATCGGGAAAATGTCGTCGTCGGCCCGCAGCCGCCTTCGCAACATCGAGTTCGGCTTCGTCTTCCAGTTCTATCACCTCCTGCCCGAGCTCAACGTGCTGGAGAACACGCTGCTGGGTCCCATGATCGAACTGTCGGTGCTGGGGTTCCGCCGCCGCAAGCGCGAGCTCCGCGAGCGGGCCCAAACGCTGCTGAAATCCCTGGAGATGGACCACCGCCTCAAACACCGCCCCTGGCAGCTTTCCGGCGGCGAACGCCAACGCGTCGCCATCGCCCGAGCGCTGATGAACCAGCCCAAAATCCTCTTCGCCGACGAACCCACCGGCAACCTCGACGCCCGCACCGGGCGCACCATCATGGAATCCATCGAGCGACTCCACCGCGATCACGGCCAAACCGTCGTCATGGTCACCCACGACCGCACCTTGGCCCGACAGGCCGACCGGGCCTTGATCCTGCGGGATGGGCGCTTGGCCGATCCGGCGGTATGATCCCCCTCCCCGCCGCGATGGATGGGCTTGACGGCCCCCCGCGACGGTGATGGTTTTCGGTGCGGCGCCTACGGTTCGGCGCGGGAGTCTCTCATGGCATTGAAGGTGTGGCTGGATGGCGCCTTGGTCGATCAGGCCGACGCCAAAATCAGTGTCTACGACCACGGGCTGCTCTACGGCGACGGCGTCTTCGAGGGCATCCGCGTCTATGACGGGCGCATCTTCGAATCCTGCGCCCACGTCCGCCGGTTGATGGAGAGCGCCCGCGCCATCCGCCTCGAGGTGCCGCTCTCCGCCGAGGAGCTGCGCGCCGCGATGGAGTCGACGATCGCCGCCAACGGCTTCAGCGACTGCTACATTCGCCTCGTCGTCACCCGCGGCGTCGGCACGCTGGGCGTCAGCCCGCGAAAATGCCGCAAGCCCTCGATCTTCATCATCGCCGACACCATCGAGATGTACCCCGCCGAGTCCTACAAGACCGGCATCGCCATCATCACCTCGTCGGTGACGCGCAACCATCCCAACGCCATCAGCCTGCGCATCAAGAGCCTCAACTATCTCAACAACGTGCTGGCCAAGCTCGAGGCCATCGACGCCGGGGTCTCCGAGGCGATCATGCTCAATCAGGAAGGAAACGTCGCAGAGTGCACCGGCGACAACATCTTCATCGTCCGCAACGGACAGGTGCAGACGCCGCGCACCAGCGACGGCATCCTCGAGGGCATCACTCGCGATGTCATCATCCGCCTGTGCGGGGCCATGGGCATCCCCTTTTGCGAGAAGTCGATCCAGCGCCATGACCTGTACGTCTCCGATGAGTGCTTCCTCACCGGATCGGCCGCCGAGGTCATCCCCGTCAACAAGATCGACGGGCGGACCATCGCCGACGGCAACCCCGGCCCGATCACATTGCGCCTCCTGGAAGCCTTCCACAAGTTGATCCGACAAGCCTGACCGGCGCCCCCGCCCGTTTCCCCACCCTTGCCCACGCCCTTGCGTCCTGGTCCACTTGCCGCGGGGGCGCCTCGCGCCCGCTGCCATACACAAGCCCCTTTCGACGGTCGCGCTTCCCGCGTCGCGGGGGCGCCTCGCCCCCGTCCCGGGGGCATCACCGGGCGAAGGCGGGTTTGGAGGTCGTGAAAACCGCCGTTGAGCGCCGG
>JBBSAF010000074.1:0-10450 GCA_038252525.1 Tepidisphaerales bacterium | reverse complement strand
ACCACCTCGCCGAGCGTCTGCCCCTCTCGACCATAGCAACAATCACCCACCGCCGCCCGGCACGCCGCCTCGGTCGCGTCCAGTTCGCGCTCGGCCTCCCCGCAGTCCCCGAAGCGCGCGTTCAGCCGCAGCGACACCACCCCCCCGCTCACCGTCGTCCCCACCGACGGGTTGCGCCCCCGCTCCATCAGCGCGCCGAGCATCTCCCCGATGGACGACTCGCCGACGCCGAACGTATGCAGCGTCCTCGAGACGATCACCCCGCGACCGTCGCCGCGCAAATGCGGCAATACATCGCGCTCGAACATCACCCTCATTTCCCTCGGCACCCCCGGCATCACGAACACCCGGCTGGATCGCCCTTCACGCCCGAGCGTCGCGTCGATCCCCGCCGCCGTCCCCGCATGGTTGAAGATCATCCGCGCCCCGGCCGGGATCATCGCCTGGATGCGGTTGCTCTCGGGCATCGGCCGCCCCCGCGCCGCGAAAAAACGCTCAATTTCCGCCATCCACACCCCGTCGGGACGCAACTCCGCCCCCATCAGCGCCGCCACCGCCTGCCGCGTCAGATCGTCGGCCGTCGGCCCGAGTCCGCCGGTCACGACCACCGCGTCGGATGCCTCCGCCGCGCGCCCGATCGCCCGCTCGATCGCACGCTGGTCATCCCCCACCGTCACATGCGCCGACACCTCGACCCCGATCCCCGCCATTTGCCCGCTGAGCCACGCCGAGTTGGTGTCCACCGTCTGGCCCAAAACCAGTTCATCGCCCACCGAAATGATCGTCGCGTTCATGGCCGACCGGAATATCGGAAAACTCAATCCTGGTCCATCCCCGCCGCCATGGTGTCCATCAGCCAAACCAATGCGCCGTCGGTCGGATCGATCAGCCGCGCCGGCGCCGATTCCGGGTCGCCCTCCCCCTCGAGCACCCGCCGCACCGCCTCGGCCTTTTCCGCCCCGGACACCAGGAACATCACCTCGGCCGCGCGGTTGATGAACCCCGCCGTCATCGTCAACCGATGCGCCCCCAGTTCCCCCACCCAGTTCTCCACCGCCCGATGTCCAGTGTCATGCAACGCGGCGGTGTGCGGGAACAGCGACGCCGTGTGGGCGTTGGCCCCCAGCCCCAGCAGCAGCATGTCCGCCCCGCCGTCGCCGAAATGCGACCGCAACAACGCATCGTATTCCGCCGCCGCCGCCGCCGGGGCGATCTCCCCGCGCATCCGGTGGATGCGGTCGCCCGGAATCGGCAAGGCATCGAGCATCGTCTCCTTCGCCATCCCGTAATTGCTGGCCGGATCGTCCGGCGGCACGCAACGTTCATCGCCGAAGAAAATGTCAACCCTCGACCAGTCGATGCGATCCACCCACGGCGCCCCCGACAGCAGCCGATACAGCGGCTTGGGCGTCGATCCCCCCGTCAACACCAGGGAAAACCGCTCTTTCCGTCCCATCGCCGCCGACGCCACCGCGACGATCCGCCCCGCCGCCATCTCCGCAAGCAACCCCAACGTCGGCAACACCCGCATCACCCGCTCACCCATCACCCAACCCATCCTTTCCATGATCCCCCGCAACGCCGTTCTTCCCCCTCGATCCAACCGCTCGAGCGGACGCCGTCGGGCATCCGCCCGCGAGCCACTTTTCAATCGTTTCCCGCGACACCCCGGCGATTTCCAGCATCTTGAGCGGGCCGGTCAGTCCCCGCCTCACCGCCACATCCCGCGCCGCCACACCCAGCGCTGCGGCGATCAACGCGACCACCGCGGCGTTGGCCCTGCCCTTCTCTGGCGGCGCCGACACCCGAACCCGCACCCCCTCCCCGTGCCGCCCCACCACCTCGTCGCGATGGGCGCCGGGGACCACCTTCACGATCAGCCGCGCCGAATCCATCGCTCACCCATGCCGGGGGCTTAACGCCCAGTGCAGCTTCTCCCCCAAACTCCGCCACTGGTTGCACTGCGGATTTTCCAACAGCAGCACATCATGCGCGTGCCGGCGGATCAGCACCCGCTCGCCGTCCGCCAGCCGCGTCGACGCCTGTCCGTCGCAGAACAACGTCGTCCCCTCGTTCACCCGCGTCGCGCTGATGGTGATCGTCCCGCGCGCGGGAACCACCACCGGCCGGAACGATAGGCTGTGCGGGCAGATCGGCGTGATGCACACGCATTCCAGATTGGGATCGAGGATCGGCCCGCCGGCCGAAATGTTGTACGCCGTCGAACCCGACGGCGTGGCCACGATCACCCCGTCGCCGTGGAACCGCACCCCGCTCTCCCCGTCGGCCGCGATGTCCAGCTCGATCATCCCGAACGGCGGCCCGGCCGTCACCACCGCGTCGTTCAGCGCCGCCGAGAAAAAACGCCGCCGGACCGCGATTTCCGCCTCGACCACGCCCTCCGTCCCCGCCGCCAGCACCGACGCCTCGATCATGATCCGGCGCGACACCGGCAGCCCGTGCACCCTCAGCTTTTCCAGATAATCCCGATAATTCCCCGGCGTGAAACTCGCCAAAAAACCCAGCCGCCCGAAGTTCACCCCCATGAGCGGAATCTCCCGCCCTCCCAGCCGCCGCGCCGCCGACAGCAGCGTTCCATCCCCGCCCAGGATGAGGATCACATCCGCCGCCACGGCGCCCAGATCCGAATCGCAATCGCTCTCGACCCCCACCACCTCGAAGCGCTCCCGAAGCCACGGCAGCGCCGCCTCCACCGCCGGCCGGATGTCCGGCTTGTCGAAATTCGCCACCACGAACAGCCGCATGACCCCATTAGACCCTCCCCTCCCCGCCAACGCAAAACCCCGCCCCATCAACAACCCGACGCCTCGCCACCGGCCCGCCGCCCTGTTATGATCCGCGGGACCGGGGCGTAGCTCAGCTTGGTAGAGCGCGTGGTTTGGGACCACGAGGTCGCAGGTCCGAATCCTGTCGCCCCGATTTGGCTGTTGTGAAGACCTGTTGGCCGAGGGTGCATCAATCGATGTGTCAAAGGCCGGAGTGGGATTCGAACCCACGAATCACGGATTTGCAATCCGTTCCCTTAGTCCACTTGGGTATCCGGCCAAGTCGGCGCATTCTATCGCCGCGCCTTCCGGCTTTCCAGATGCGGCTTTCCAGATGCCGTCATCGGTCGATTTTTCGGATCGTCGGCGTCGGCGCCCCGCCGGCGTCCCCCACCACGTACACCTTCACATACGAATAGACCAGCGCCAATGCCGCCACGATCACGCTCGCCCACAGCGTGATCTTCAGGATGCGAATCCGGTTGGCGATCTCCTTGTCGCGCCATTCGGTCAGCCGCCGGTCGATCTCATCGAGCTTCCGGTCGATCCGCGCCTCGATCTCATCGAGCTTTTGATTGAGATATTGGTCGGCCGACTTGCGGATGCGCCCGGCGATGCCGCCGAACAGTCCCGATTCCTCGATATCCTGCTTGATCGTGGCCCCCGCCGCACCGCCGGTGCCCGACCGACCGGATTCCGGCTGGGGCGGCAGGAATTGATAATTGGCGTCGGCCGGCTGTTCGCCGATCAGATTCGACACCAGCGATCCGATGAACGCCCGGCGCTTGCGATTGAGCTTGGTGAAAATCCCCTCTTGTTTCTTGAGTTTTTTCACCAGGTCCGGGATCGTCTCCTTGCCGGTGACGGGCACATCCCGCAGCATCGCCAGCACGATCAACCCCCGCGCCGACAATCCCGCGAAGCGCATCGAGCGCGCCCGCGGGATCTCCCGCGCGATCTGCTCCTTGGTGGCGTTGGCGGGGATCGGCCGCCGCCCCCATTTCACCACGTCCAGCATCGCCTCGCGGTCCATTTGCGCGATCAGTTGCCGACGCTGATGGAGGGCCGCCACCAATTCCTCGGCGCCCTTGAACCGCGTGCAATCCAGCCCATATTCCTCGGCCAGATAATCCAATTCATCGCGGGGCAATTCCGCCAGCCGGCGCGGCGATTCCGACGAAGACGGCGACGAATGCCCGCGCCCGCCCTCCGGGGGTCCGGGCAACTGTTTTCGCGGTTCGGGGCGTTCCATCGTCATCGAATCACAGAAGTCCGGCCTCGATCAACCCATGCAGGCGCCACATCAGCAAAAACGCCACGCACAGCAGCCCGCTGATGGCCACATCCCCCCAGAATCCGCGAATCCGCACCCGCAGCCCCTGGAGGATCACATAGCGCCGCAGCAACGACATGTACTTGTCGCTGCCGGCCAGCCAGACATACCACCCCCACAGCGACTGGAGCGTGATGACCGTCGCATAAATCGTCACGACCGTCCCCAACGACCAGCGGAACAGTTGGAAATAATCCACGTCGGGCATAACGCGGTCCGCTCGGTTTGGCCAGGCTCAATCCTCGTCGAACTCCGCGTCGGACCCCGTGTCGCCGCCGAATAGCGCCGATCCCACCCGCACCAGCGTGGCGCCCTCCTCGATGGCGATCTCGAAATCGTGGCTCATCCCCATGCTCAGGTGCCGAAATCCGGACCCGCCGATCTTGTGCCAGCGCATGTCCTCGAACACCTCGCGGGCACGCCGGAACGCCGACCGCGCCGCCGCATCGCCGCCCTCCAGCGGCGCCATCGCCATCAGCCCGATCAGATCGACATTCTCCATCGACGCGATCTGCTCGCCCAGATGCACCGCAGCGCCCACCGCCACGCCGAACTTGCTTTTTTCCTCGCTGGCGTTCACCTGCATCAGCACCGCCGCCGGACGTTTCATTTTCGTCGCCTGGATCTCGATCTCCTCGGCCAAACGCAGGCTGTCCACCGAATGGACCACTTGCACCATCGGAAGCACCGCCTTGACCTTGTTGCGCTGCAAATGCCCGATCATGTGCCAACGCAGCCGCGTCGGGGCCGACGTGTCGCCATGCCCCTGGCGCCGCTGGAAAAACTCGTTGATCTGCGACATCCGCTGCCCGAGCACCTGGGCACGGCTTTCGCCGAGGTCCGCCACCCCCAGTTGCACGATCTCGCGGATCTGCTCCGGCGCCGCGGTCTTGGTCACCGCCACCAGCGTCACCTCCGCGACCTCGCGATTCGCCCGCGCGCAGGCGGCGGCGATCCTCCCCCGCACCTGCTCCAAGTTCTCCGCCAATGGCGATCGGCCCACGCTCGGCTCCTTTCCTCATCCCCCGGCGAACATCTTACCGCATCCGCCCCGACAGTCGATATGCCGCGTGCGGCCCGCGGTGAAACATCCACCGTGGCTCGGAACGGCGGGGCATCCCGTGTTTTTTCCAGGCGAAGTGTCCCACCAGGGTCCGCAAGTCGATAACGCCGCACCCGCCCCCGCGCTGGCGCGGTCCCCCTCACCCGGCCAAGATCCCCTGCCGAGATTCGGCCTTCAGCAAAGCAGCGATATGACGCGCCAGCGCCGACGCGAACGTCGGAGGCACCGCGTTGCCGATCTGAATCCCCACCTTGATCCGCGTCCCGCACCACCGGTAATCCTCAGGGAAACTTTGCAACAGCGCCGCCTCCAGGTGCGTGATCGGGCGATTCGCCACCGGATGCAAATACCGCCCCTTCTCCGGCTTGTAAAACTCGGTGCGGATCGTCACCGACGGACGGTCCCACCACAGCCGTCCGAACAGGTCTGTTCCCCCCTCGGTCTTGCGCTTCCAACATTCCGGCATCAAATGCGCCGGAAGATTCCATCGGTTTCCCCCGGCGGGAACCGACCGGTAACGCTCCATCGACTTGGCCGTCGGATTGCGCCCGATGTGCCAGTTCAACCCCGTCGGATCCACCGGCAAATGCCCGATGGCGTCCCACACCGTCCGCCATGGCCGTGCCGGCGCGGCCAAATGCAGCGACATCTGGCTCGGATGCCCGAGTTTGGCCGGATCGCCATGCGTCGGCGCCGGGAACGACGGCTTGCCGATCCGCGAGCCGATGATGATCGCGCGCTTGCGTGCCTGCGGCACGCCGTAGTCGGCCGTGTTTAGCACGCGCCCCTCGACCTCGTACCCCATCGCCTCTGCCAGTTTCCGCAACTCCTGGTATTCCCCCGACCGCAGCAGCGGCGGCACGTTCTCCACCACGAAGACCTTCGGGCCGACCTGTTCGACGCATCGCAGGTATTGCCGCCAGAGCTGGTTGCGGGGGTCGTTGGGCACGCGGTCGCCCAAGTTGCTGAAGCCCTGGCAAGGCGGCCCGCCGGCCACCACATCCGCCGGCGGAAACGTCTCGATCTCCTGAACCGCGCAGTTCAGCACCCGATCGGTCACATTCAGCCGGATCGTGTCGCAGGCATCCCGGTCCCACTCGTTTGCCAATACCGTTCGGAACCCGGCCTCCTTGAACCCCAGCGCCATCCCGCCACACCCGGCGAATAGCTCGATCACCGTCGGCCCGTCCCCCCCCGGCTCGTCGGCGAACAGGAAAGAAGCGGGCAAATCCCGTTCGCTCTTGGCCTCGAAGCGGCTGATGCGGTAGTGGTGCGACCCCAGACGCTCTATGGCGATGTTGTCGCCGTGTTTGATGTCGTGCTTGTCGAAAAACTCTCGCACCCACGCCCGCCGCCGGAAGAACCGTCGCGGTTTGCCGGTCCGGGCATCGGTCGGAATGTCGGTCCAGATCGGCTCGCCCAGCCCTTCAACATCGAGGCGCATCGGCGCGCCCAGACCGTCCTTTCTCGACGGCGGACCGAACGAGTCGGCCGGAAAAAAGTCCACATGCCCCGTCAGATACAGATGACTCTCGCGGATGTTGGCGTCATTGACGCAAATCAACCGCTTGCGATGTCCAGCACGTCCGCTCATGGGAAATCATTCTAGCAAACCGGCGCCAATTAGCAGCCTTCTATCTTTCGCGTCAGGGGACGCGAATCGAAATCCAATGGTCGGGCTCGAGCGGTGGAAGCCCCAAGGCCTCGATCCGCGCTCGGTCATAACGCCAGCCGAGAATCCGGATTCCCTCCTGCTCCAAGGCGTCCTTGGCGCCCCCATTTTTCCTGATTCGCTTGCTGGGATCGCGCTGAACGGCCAGGGTGTCTATGGCGGTCGTCGGGATCGGTTTTCCCAGCACAAGCCGGAACATCTCCGTGACCCGTGCCTGCCCGCTGCGGTGCGACAGGATTTTTTCGCGGACTTCATGCGGCAAATGCAGGAGAAAGTTCTCCGGCAAAGGCGCGTCGATGGCCACCCAATGGATCGCCTCTTTGCCCGCTCTCACGAGATTCCATTTGGCGTCGCGATTGCCGGCGCCATGTCCGAGCAAGTTCCGTCGAGCACGAAATAACCCGACGGAGAACTCCGAATTGGCATCATCGGCCTTCACCATCACACAAAGCTGATCCATTGCCTCCGGGGGGATCATCCAACCCTCGGAAATGGAGAACTTGATGTCCACCGGGACGCCTTGAATCACCGCATCCAGCGGCCTTTCCTTGACCAACCCCCACTCATGGAGAATTTCATGTTCAACCCGATTCCCGATGTAGATTTTTTCCGCCGTTTTAAGCTGGTCGATTCCATAGCGCCGCGTCCGCGCGCCGTCGATGACCCAATCAATGGCATGACGAATCGCCAATCCCGCGCCTCGCACACGCGCCGGCTCAGCGATCCAATCCCTTACCGCTGCGAACTCCCGGTCCATCATGGCCGGAAAGGTATCCGGCGAAGGCGGTTTCGGCCACCGAGCCCCATTTACGGCCCTACGCGGTTTCGCCGAGCGACCTTCGGGTTCACGCCATCGCGGCCGACGGGCCGTCGAACGCCGCCCGGATTTCCGCACGCTCGGCTTCGGTCAGCTCGAACGACATCGCCTTGGCGTTCTGTTCGGCCTGTTCGCGATTGCGGGCGCCGACCAGGGCGGCGGTGATGCCCGGCTCGCTGAAGGTCCAGTTGATGACAACCTGCGCGAACGTCGCATCGTGTTTGTCGGCGATGGGACGGATTTTCTCCAGGGCCGTTTGCACACGTTTGCGATTCTCGACCTTGAAGAACTTGAGGGCCGCCCGGTGGTCCCCCGGCGCGAACTCGCGCTCCGGGCCGACCTTGCCGGTCAGCAGCCCGCGCTCCATTGGCGAATAAACGATCACCCCCAGCCCGTTTTCACGGCAATACGGCAGGATTTCCACCTCGATCCCGCGCGAGATCAGACTATACGGCGGCTGCAGGCTCTGCACATGCGTGACCGATTCAGCGCCCTTCAGCCATTTCACGTCATAATTGCACACGCCGATCGCGCGGATCTTCCCCTGCTCCTTGAGCTTCACCATCGCCTTGAGCGACTCCTCCACCGGCGTGGTCGTGTCAGGCCAATGTATCTGGTACAGATCGATGTAGTCGGTTTTCAACCGCTTGAGGCTCTGTTCGCACTCATACAAGATGCTGTCGGGCTTGGCGTTGCGCCGCACGATCACATCCTCGCCCTCGTTGTTCTTCTGCGGCCACGGGTTCGATCCCTCCTCGCCGTCCCAACGCATGCCGCATTTGGTGGCGATGACCACCGAATCGCGCTTCCGCCCCCTCAATGCCTTCTCCACCAGCTCCTCGCTGTAACCCATCCCATAGATCGCGGCCGTGTCGATGGCGTTGACGCCGCAGTCGAGGCTGGCGTGGATGGCGTCCATGGACTCGTTCTCCTCGGTCCCGCCCCACATCCAGCCGCCGATCGCCCAGGCGCCGAAGATCACCGGCGTCACCTTGATGTCGCTGTTTCCCAGTTGGCGAAGTTTCATCGCTTGAGTCTCCGTGAACGTTATGGAATCCTGATGTCGCCGATCGCGGCCGCCGGCGAACCGGCCGACCATGACCGTGGGCACAGTATCACTGACGTTGGCGGATGAAAACAATGCCTGATTTCGTCTCCCGCGCGGGATTGAAGCTCGAACACGCCCTGGCCACCTTCGCCTTGGACGTCTCGGGGCGCATCTGCGCCGATCTCGGTTGCAACACCGGCGGATTCGTCGATTGTCTACTCAAACGCCGCGCCGCCAAGATTTACGCCATCGACACCGGCTATGGCGCGCTGGAATGGAAACTGCGGAAAGACCCCCGCGTCGTCCCCATGGAACGCACCAACGCCATGCACGCGACCCTGCCCGAACCGGTCGATTTCATCAGCATCGACGTGGCCTGGACCCGCCAGAAACACATTCTCCCCGCCGCCCAACGCCTGCTATCGCCCGCCGGCGATGTCGTCACCCTCATCAAACCCCACTACGAGGCCGACAAGCTGCTGTTGCGCAAGGGCATCCTCCCCCCGATACATCTTCCCGCGGTGTTGGACGCTGTGTTTCAACAAATCGCCGCGATGGGTTGGACCGTCGTCGCCCACACCCCCAGCCCCATCACCGGCGCCAAAGGCAACATCGAACACCTCGCGTGGATTCGGGGGGACAGGAGGGAGTTGTGAGTTGCGCGTTGTAGGTTGCGAGTGGGGAAATGCGAGAGATTCCGTCTTCTCCGCTTCCTTTCCCTCCGCCCACGGGTTGCGAGTTGTGCGTTGTGCGTTGCGAGTGGGAAAATGCGGGAGACTCCCTCTTCTCCGCCTACTTTCCCACCGCCTACGGGTTGCAAGTTGTGCGTTGTAAGTTGTAAGCGAAAACACCAATGACAAATGACCAATGACCAATGACGTCCAAGGACTACTGACATTCCCGCGCCATTCCATATGATCCCGATAAGTTCATGAACACAAACATGCCCACCATCGCCATTGCCATCGCCGGAATCGGAAATTGCGCCAGCTCGCTTTTGCAGGGCATCGCCTGGTACGCCGTCCACCCCGACGCCACCGTCGGGCTGATGCACCGCAAGATCGGGCGGTACGACGTGGCCGACATCCGCGTCGTGGCCGCCTTCGACATCGACGCCCGCAAGGTCGGCCGGCCGGTCGAACAGGCGATCTTCTCGGCGCCCAACAACACCAAGACCCTCCTTCGACCACTCCCCCCCACCGGCGTGACCGTCCAAATGGGCCCCATTCTCGACGGCATCGCCGAGCACATGCCCGATTTCCCACTCGACCAGCGCTTCGAGCCGGCCGACGCCCCGCCGGTCGATGTGGCCAAAGTGCTGCGCGAATCGGGCGCCAAAATCCTCGTCAACTACATGCCCGTCGGCGCCCAGAAGGCCTCCGAGCATTACGCCAAGGCCTGCCTCGACGCCGGCGTGGCGTTCGTCAATTGCGTCCCCTGTTTCGTGGTCTCCGACGGCGCCTGGGCCAAACGATTCGCCAACAAGCGCCTCCCCTGCGTCGGCGACGACATCAAGGCTCAGGTCGGCGCCACCATCACCCACCGCACCCTCGCCCGGCTGTTCGACGACCGTGGCATGGAAATCACCGGCACATATCAGCTCAACACCGGCGGCAACACCGACTTCCTCAATATGACCAACAAGGACCGGTTGGCATCGAAGAAGAAGTCCAAGACCGAAGCTGTGCAATCGGTCGCTTCATCGCGGCTCGAAGACGATAACATCCATGT
>JBBSAF010000073.1:0-10481 GCA_038252525.1 Tepidisphaerales bacterium | reverse complement strand
TTGGCCGACAAGCTCAAGATGCCGCCGGCGCCGGGTCTGCTTTTCGCTTGACGGGCCAGATCGATCTCCGACGGGCAACCGATCGCATGGCGGGGAATCCACGATAAGCTCGCGCCGAGGAAGTAGGGTCGCAAGCCTTTACCCAATATTCCCTCGTTTTCGCGGGCATTCATACCGCGACGGGCGAAAATGGCTTTTGGCCTTTTAGCCCCTTCCTGTTCATAAGCAAGACCGGCGTGCGCCCCGGCCGGGGGGATCACATGCGGGCGTCGACGGATTGACGGTCGGGGAGGGCGGGCTGGGCGCCGAAGGCGGTGCAGCAGAGGGCGCCGGCGATGTTGGCGAAGCGGGTGGCGTCGGGGAGGCTCCTGCCCTCGGACAGCGCCACGGCCAGGGCGCCGGTGAAGGCGTCGCCGGCGGCGGTGGTGTCCACCACCTTCACCTTGATCGGCTTGATGGTTTCGATCCGTCCGTCGCGACACAGGATCATCGCGCCGCGCGAACCGAGCTTCAGAACCACCGCCCCGGCGCCGCGGGCCAGCAAGCGACCGCCGATCTGCTTGGGATCGTCGATTCTATCGGCGCTGATGGGGTGGGTTTGTTCCTCGCCGGCCAGGGTTTGGGCCTCGGACTGGTTGGGGGTGAAGATGTCCACGCCGTACATCGCCCGAGGCAGGGGTTTTCCCGGCGCCGGGGCCGGATCGAGGATGGTGCGGACGCCGAGGCGCTGACACAGGGCGATGGCGTGGACGACGGTCTTTCGGGGGATCTCCAACTGCATGACGACGGCGGCGGCCGAGGCGATCAGGTCCTCCGCGGCGTCGATGTCGGCCGGCGACAGCAGGGCGTTGGCGCCGGGGGCGACGACGATGGCGTTCTCCCCCTTGGCATCCACCGTGATGGTGGCCACGCCGCTGGAGACGCCCTCGGTGACGGTGACGAAGCGGGCGCCCACCTTGTGCAGTCGCAGCCCGTTGAGCAGGCGTTGGCCGAAGTCGTCGTCGCCGACGCGCGCGACCATGTGGACGGTCGCGCCGAGTTTGGCTGCGGCGACGGCCTGGTTGGCGCCCTTGCCGCCGGGAATGGTCATGGCGTCGGCGCCGAGCACCGTCTCGCCCGGTCGGGGGATGGATTGGACGCGGCACACCAGATCCATGTTGATCGAACCGATCACGACGATGGGTTTGGGCTTGGACGATTGTTTCTTGGCCATGGCGGGTTCCTTCATGAATGAGCGGTTCACGGCGCGGCAGGGATCATCACGGCGGGGGCGGTCGCGGGCAGGGTTGTCGCCGGCGCCGTCGGAGCGGTCGGGATCGTCGCGTGCGCGGTTGTCGCGGAACGGGGGACCGCGGCCGGGGCGGTCGCGGGCGCCGTGTCGGGCGTCGTGCGTCGGGCGGTGTCGAGACCGGCGCGGGCCCGGGGGTTGGTCGGATCGAGTTGCAGGGCGCGGGCGAAGACATCGGCCGCGATGTCGGGGCGTTTGGCGTCGAGCAACACATATCCCATGACCGTCCAGACCTTGGGGTCGTCGGGACGCTGGGCGGCGACGGCTCGAAGATCGTTGAGCGCCTCGGCGGGGCGCCCCATGCGGGCGAAGACCAGCCCGCGCTCGAGCAGGGCGTCGGACCAACCGGGGCGGATCGCCAGGGCGTCGTTGTAGTTCCGCAGGGCGTCGTCGAGGCGGTTTTGTTTGGCGCGGATGACGCCGAGCTCCAGATGCGGGCGGGCGAAGGCGGCGTGCATCTCGCGGGCGGCGAAAAAGCTCCCCGACCGGGCGATGGCCTTGTTCCGGGCGGCCTGGTAGGCGGCGATGGCGCGTGTGTAATCGTCGGCCGCGGCGTCGAGATTCCCCATCATCTCGCAAAGCGTCCCGCGCGAGCGATACGAGCCGTACCAGTCGGGATCGGCCGCGATGGCGGCGTCGAGCTCGACCAACGCCTCGGGCGCCCGGCCGGTCTGGGCGAGGATTTCACCCAAAATCTGATGCGCCCGCGCCATCGACGGCTTGAGCGCGATGGTTTTTCGCAGCAGGGTTTCGGCCTCGGCGCGATCCCGCTCGGCGGCGGCGCGGAGGGCGGTGGCCGCATCGGGGCGGGCGGATTGGATCGCGGAGGCCTGTTGGGTCGATTCCACCGCGCGGTTGTTGTACGTCACCGCGAGATTGAAACTCGCCAGCCAGGCGTCGGGGTTTTTCGCCAGCGTGTCTTGCCAAAGTCGGGTGTCGGAGGCGAAGACATGGGCGCGGGACCAGGTGGAGAGTCCCAGGGCGATGACGATGCCGCCGGCGACCGTCGCCGAGGCGATCCGCCACGCCGGTCGGTCGGGCAGCGCCGTGTGCCGCCGGATGAGCCAAATCGCCCCGCCGATCACCCCCGCGACGAAGGCCGGTTCGGGCAGATATTGGAAATGGTCGGCGACGAACGAAAACCGCATCGGGTAGACATCGAAAAATCCCAAGGCGGGGGTGAGGCAACCGACGAAGATCAAGGCCGCGACCAACGGACCGCGGCGCCGTCGCGCCCCGATCGCCAGTCCGACCAACGCCAACGCCGACGCGATCGGCCAGACCCAGGCGCCGGCCGAGCCGGTGTCGAGCGCCCATTGGCGATAGAAGAAGCTCAGGTTCGTCGGCCACAGGATTTTGCCGACGTAGAACCCCATCGCACGCCCGGCGATGAGCGTGCGTTGGGCGAACGTGAAGGCCCAATCCGGTCCCTCGGCGCCGACGGTATGGATTTCCATCCACGCGGTGATGCGGGAAAGGGTCAGCCCGATGGCGAAAAAGGGGACCAGCAGCAGGGCATGTGGGATCGTGAGCCGGCGTTTCCACCAGAGGAGCAAGACCACCACCGCGGGCATCGAGACCGCCACGGTCTTGGACAAGGCCGCGCCGGTGAACAGGAGCAGCGCCAACGCACACCATGGCCAGGCGATCGGCGTGGCGCCGGGTTCGGTCGCCTCGATGGCGTCGAGCGGCACCGGTTTGGGGCCGATGTCGGCGAAGCGCAGGTACGCCAGGATCGAGCCGAAAAACAGGCATCCCGCGAGGGTGTTCTTGCGTTCGGTGATCCAGGCGACCGATTCGACCTGCATGGGATGCAGGGTGAAGATGGCGGCGATGAGCCAGGCGCCGGGGACCTCGAGGCGGCGAAGGATCCACCATAGGAATATCGCGCCCAGGGCGTGCAATGCGATGTTGACGGCGTGGTAGCCGGTGGTTTCCAACCCCCACAGGTGGTATTCGATCCAAAACAGGGTATGGGTGAGCGGGTAATATTGCGGCGTGGCGCCGAGCTCGGTCCAGATCCGCGCCAGCCCGTCGGGCGTGCGGAGCATGACGTTCTCGGAGATGTGTCGGTCGTCATCCCAAAGGAATTGCCCGTGCAACGCCGGGGCGTACGCCAGGAACGCGAGCACCAACAGGACGATCGCCCAGAGGAACCGATCGCGCGGGCCGGCCGAGTCGTCGGGCAGGCGAAGCGGATGGCCAAGGTCGTCGGACCGTGCATCGGGCAGGGCATCGGACGGGTCGTCGGGCATGACCCAAGGATAAGTCCGGGCGGTTCGGGGCGTCAAACGGGATTGGGTGAAAAGGGCTTGGCGCGCAGGCAAAGGTTTGACAAACTCACCTTCGACCGGACCATGGGTCTATTCAGGCAGTTGGCAGTAGGCAGTTGGCAGAGGGCAGTTGGCAGTTGGCGGACAGATGGGGGAAGGGAACTTTTTTTTTCGGGAGTGTTCATGCGAACGAAACTGTGGATGGTGGCGGCGGCGATGGTGATGCTGGCGGCGGGGCGAAGTTTCGCCAAGACGGCGTTGGACCTGAGCGAACCCAAGGCCGCGGCCAAGACGTTCATCAATGCGGTGGCCGATGGCGATATCGAGACCGCCAAGGCGGCGGCCATCGCCAACGAAAAACAGCAGGCGTGGATCGAATCGCTCTCCGCGGTGATGGTGTCCTATCAGAAGCTCGACACGGCCATGGCCACCAAGTTCGGCAAGGCGACCGACGCCGACGCCGAGCATGACATGTTCAGCGGGATGCGAAAGGAGAACATCCTCAAGGAGCTCGAGGCGATGCGCGTCGAGATCAAGGACGACACCGCGCGGTTCCTGCCCCCCAAGCAGGAGGGACAGAGCGATGAGGATGTCGATCAGAACCTGGTGCTCAAGAAGGTCGATGGGCAGTGGAAGGTCGACGTCTCGAGCATGAACGACGGCGACATGGAGAACATGGATCAGTCCAAGAAGTTCGCCACGATGTTGGACAAGCTGACGGCGGATATCGAGTCCGGCAAGCTCAAGACCCGCCAGGAAGTCATGGCCGCCATGATGGGCGGCGCGATGGGCGAGGACCACGAGGGAATGGACCCCACCGACACGACGATGCCCGCCCCCGATGCGATGCCCGAGCCGGCGCCCGAGGCGACGCCGGACAAGAAGTAAGCGGAGGGGATCGAGCGGATGGATTATCGGGCCGCGTCCTTGAAAACAGGCGCGGCCTTTTCCATTTCGTGGCGGGCCCTCCCGCTGTTTTCCAAAGTCGCCCGCCGCTCCCCTGTCGCGTGGGCGCCCTCGCCCTCGTTGTTATACTGCTCGCTGGCCATATTGAGACAATTCGCTTGGGTAAACACGCGATGCGACGCATGTTCCGAGCCATTGCGAATGTCTCATGGAAGGCCGCGAGCAGTATATACACATCCCTTGCCCCGCCACCGAGACGAGGCACATTCCCACGTCGCTGGTGCGCCTCGCGCTCGTTGTGATACGCATCTCGGCCATTGCCCCCGGCGATTCATGGAGCTCAGCCGCCCCCGGCTGAGTGAATGGTGATTGGCGCGACATTAAGGGACACAGCCGAGGGCGTCTATGCTACCTATCTCTTCGCAAGAACGTAGTTTACAGCGGGAGATGACTCGTGCATGACAACGAGGCGCCGCGCCCCGCCTCCCCCCGCGCCCTGTTCTTTTTCGCGCTGCGCGTCGCCCCCCCCCTTTGCCTTCATCTTCCACGCCATCCCGCCCGCCAACCCGCGCGATCGGCGCCGTCCGTCCAGACCCACCCGCCGGGCGTCGGGCGTCCTTGATAACTTCGGTTTTCGTCCGACTCCGGGCCGGGACGTGCTACACTCATGGTGATGGACGGCGCCGATCTGACAACCTCATCCCATGGCGACTACCGGGCCGCCGCCCGCAAGTTGCGCTGGCGCTACCGCGACGACCGCCCGGCGTTGCAACGCGGGCTGGGCCGACTGGCGCGCGACCGCGACGGCGAATCATCCGACGGCGCGGGGGCGACGGTTCGCCGCGCGGGGACCGCCTTGGGCGCCGGCTTCGACGCGGGTTTCGGCAATGGCGTGGTCTCGCCGGCGGGCCTGCGTTTCGCGGCGTTGGCGGCCGGATACATCGACGCCCCGGTCCTGCCCTATGACCAGCGCAAACGCCTGATGGCGGCGGCGGCGGGAATGGGCGTCGAGCGCTTCGAGGCCAACCTCGTGCTGGCGCTGTTGCAACATCGCCGCGGACAGGCCGAGGCGGACGCTCGCCCCGCCCATCGCACGTTCAGCGCCAAAATCGTCGCCTTGTTCCTGGCGATGGAAACCCTCATCGCCTTGACCGCCTGGTGGTGGTGGATGTGAACGGGATCATCGCGCCCCTCGGCGCCCGCTCCCGACCGCGTCTCCACGCCACGTCGCAGTCGGCCCCGGACCTTTGGACCCTCGCGCTGTTCGGCTTCCCGTCTCCGCTCGGCTCTCCCGCTGCGCGCGGGCCTTCCACCGCATGACCGGCGCCAACGGCACCCTCCTCCCCCGCCTCGACGACGCCGGCGACCGGCCCTTCGGCGCCTCGACGCGCGAACCCGAACGCGATGGCGGCGAAAAACCCCCGTCTTCTTTCGTCGCACCCACGGCCACGGGTTCACGGCAGCACGGGATCGGATTCGGTGAGGTTGCGGCCGCAGTGCGGGCAGAATCGGGCGAATTGAGGCGTGGATGAACCGCAGTGCGGGCACGCGGATGGATCGCGCGGGGCGCCGCCGCCGTGACGGTCGGCCTGCAAAAACGCCTTGGCCCGTTGGGTCTTGGGATTCCCGAAGAACTCCGCCGGCGTCGAATCCTCCACGATCCTCCCCTCGTCCATGAAGAGGATTCGGTCGGCCACGTCGCGCGCGAAGCCCATCTCGTGGGTGACGGCGATCATCGTCGTCTCATGGGCCAGTGATTTCATGACCGCCAGCACCTCGCCGACCATTTCGGGGTCCAAGGCGCTGGTGGGTTCGTCGAAGAGCATCACCTTGGGGCGCATCGCCAAGGCGCGGGCGATGGCGACGCGCTGTTTCTGACCGCCGGAGAGTTGGCCGGGGTGGGCGTCGGGCTTGTCGGACAGCCCGACGCGGGCGAGCAGTTGGATCGCGCGGTCGCGGGCGACGGATTTGCCCTCGCCGCGGGCCTTGATCGGCGCCAGCGTGATGTTGTCCAATACGGTGAGGTGGGGGAAGAGGTTGAAATGCTGGAAGACCATGCCGACGTCGGCCCGCAGGGCGGTGATGTCGGCGTCGGGGGCGGTGACGACGGCGCCGGCGATGGTGATGGTCCCGGCGGTGGGCCGCTCGAGCAGGTTCAGACAGCGGAGGAACGTCGATTTGCCCGAGCCGCTGGGACCCAGGATGCACACGACCTGGTTGGCGGGAATGGCCACGTCGATGCCGCGCAGGACTTCGAGATCGCCGAAGCGTTTGACCAACCCGGCGACTGAAATCAACGGGGCGACGGGGCGATCGGGCGCGGCGCGGTCGAGCGGGTTGTCCATCCCGGGCCGTCGGCTCATGTCGGCACCCGCAGTTTGCGTTCCAGCAGCCGCAGCGCGGTGGCGATGGTGATGGTCATCACCAGGTAGACCCCCGCGATGGCCAGATACGTCGGGAAGACCGCGTAGGTGCGGGCCATGTAGAGCTGGCCTTGCTTGACGATCTCCAGCACCGCGATGACCGACAGCAGCGAGGTGTCCTTGAGCAGGGTGATGAACTCGTTGCCCAGCGGCGGGATCGCCCAGCGGATCGCCTGGGGAAGCACGATATGCCGCATGGTCTGGATGCGACCCAGCCCCAGGGCCTTGGCGGCCTCGGTTTGGCCGCGGTCGATGGAGCCGATGGCGGTGCGATAAACCTCCGACACATACGCGGCGCTGTTCAGCCCCAGGGCCGCGACGCCGGCCACCAACGGCGGGATGTTGAAGGGGTGGCCGGTCAGCCCGCTGACGACGGCGGGGACGCCGAAGTAGACGAACAGGATCTGCACGAGCATCGGCGTCCCGCGGATCAGATCGACATAGATCAGCGCTGGAATGGTGAGGATCTTCCGCCCCGACAGCCGGCACAGGGCGATGGACAATCCGAGGATCGTTCCGAGCAGTTCCGCGAAGACCACGACCGACACGGCGATGACCGCGCCATGGACCAGGAGCGGCAGGACCGTGCCCATGTGGTGAAGATAGTCGCGGAGGGTCTCGATGGTGGTGTCTCCGGCGGGGTTTTACCAAAACGGCGATTCCCTGTCGCGGGGAACGAACGCCCGATCCATGGATTGAAACAGATTTCCACGCGAAAAAAACAAGGCGAAATCCGTAGCGCGATGTTTCCCCTATCTGTGTCGATCCGTGCCAATCGGTGGATCATTTCCTCTCTCGCCTCGATCAACTTCGTGCGACAAAGGGGTCGTCCTGATTCATCACATGCCCGCCGGACCGGCATCGCGGATTTCGCGCGATCGACGATCGCCATTCAACCCCACGCCCTTCATCCGCCGCCGGATCACGCCAACTCCACGACCTTCCCCGTGCGGGACGATTCGTACACCGCCAGGATGATCGCCACGGCCTTGCGGGCCGAGCGCCCGGTGATGATCGGGGGGACGCCGTGGGTCGCGGCGTGGATGAAGTCGCGAATCTGGGCGCGGTGGGCGTCGCCCCACACCGCGCCCGGCGGCGCGACGGCCGAGCGGGCGGCGGCCTGGTCGCGCACCGACGCCGTGCCCCCCTTCGCCACCGACATCGCATGTTCCGCGGCGGCCTCGCCGGTGTGCGATTCGCCGGTCTTCAGCCCCAGCATCCTCAGCCGGTCCCCCTCGAGGATCGCCGACCCGAGCGTCCCGAACAGGTCGATCCGCACCGGCAGCCCGTCGTAGGCCGCCGTGGTCGCGGTGAGCGTGCCGACGGCGCCGTTGGCGAACGTCAGCGCGGCGACGGCGACATCCTCGACCTCGATCCGCTCATGGGCGGCGGTGCGGACGTGGGCGAAGACCGTCTTCACATCGCCGGCCAGCCAGCGCAGCAGATCAACGGTGTGGACCCCCTGGTTCATCAAGGCCCCCCCGCCGTCCATGGCGAAGGTCCCGCGCCAGTCGCCCGAGTCGTAATAATGCTGCGTGCGCCACCATTTCACGTCGGCCGTCGCCAGCACCATGGCGCCGAGCTTCCCGGCGTCGATGGCGTCCTTGACCAGCATCGAGGCGTCGTCGAACCGATGTTGGCAAACCACCGACAACGTCCTCCCGGTGCGTCGGGCGGCCTCGATCATCCGATCGCAGGCGCCCAAGGTGATCTCCATCGGCTTTTCGACCAGCACATGCTTGCCGGCTTCCATGGCCGCCACGGCGTGGTCGGCGTGCATCCCCGAAGGCGTGCAGACGCAGATGGCGTCCAATTCATCGTCGGCGATCAACTTTTCCGCCGAGTCATATACGCGATCCAAGTTGAACTTTTCGGCCAAGGCGCCGGCGCGATCGGGCAAGACATCGGCGACGGCCAGAAGTCGCGCGTCGTCGATGCCGGCCAAGGCCCCGGCGTGCGTGGGGGCGATGGTGCCGCAGCCGAGGATTCCAAAACGCAGGGGACGGGGGTTGCTCAAGGTCTTCTCCGAAATTGCCCAAGCCCGTCCGACGGGATCGCCGGGATCGGTGAGGTTCATTTTCTCGATTTTGCGGCCGATGACAAAGGGAGGGACAAGGGGGCGGGCGGAAGTTAAGGGTTCTGAATTGTGAAACAATCCCCGGCGCTGCTGCACGTTCCCATGTCGTGCGGGGGCGCCTCGCCCTGGTTCTTATGGGCACGCCAGACGCCGGGATTCCTGTAGCTCGGCCGCCCTCGGCCGAGAGGCTGTGAACTTTTCCCATCGGGTACAAAAACACCCCGTTTTTTTGGCTGAAAACGAGGCTTTTTCCCCGGAAATTCAATAAATTAACAAACTCTGAGTGAACGGTCCTTGGCGCGTCATCGGGGGCCAGATCCGAGGACGACTGCCACATATCTCCTTGCAAGGAAATGGTTCACGAATACCAATGACTTATTCACGACAGCGGCGCGGGACGTCCCCCGCCACGGTTGACTTCGCATGCCAAGGCGCCCCCGCGAACTTCGCCTATTGCTGTGTGAACGCCATGGCGCGCCGCCGACCGGGTTGGCCGCGCGGCAACACGCCTTTATGATTTTCCCCATGCTCGGGCTGCTCTTCCGCGGAATCTTGCTGGGGATCGGGGCCGCCGTCCCCATCGGTCCGGTCAATGTCGAAATCGCCCGCCGAACCCTCCGCTTCGGCGTCCCCGCCGGATTTGTCGTCGGCTGCGGCGCCGTCACCGTCGATGTCGGCTATGCCATTTTCACCAGCCTGGGCATGCGCCCCCTCCTCCTCCACCCGGCCCTCCAAACCGCCCTCGCCATCGCCGGAAGCGCCTTGTTGCTCTATTTGGCCTGGGGATGCCTGCGCGGCGCCGTCCGACAGTGGCGGGGGACCGCCGATGAAACCGCCGACGCGCCCGTCCGACGACGAACCGGCTATCTCACCGGGCTGTTCATGACCCTGCTGAACCCCATGACCCTGGCGTTCTGGTTCGTCGCCGTCCCCGGCTTCGTCGGCCAGATCACCGACGCCCCGCGCCGCGACCTGCCGATCGTCTGCGCCGGCGTCTTCCTCGGCGCCTTCGGCTGGGTATGCGGCTTCACCCTCCTGCTCGGCCGACTCCGCCGCGCCCGCAACGACACCCTCTTCGCCCTCACCGACGCCCTCGGCGGCGTCCTGCTCCTGGCCTTCGCGGTGCTCACAGCGACCCGGCTGCTGTCATGAAGCCCGACCCGCCCTTGGCGGATCAGCCACCGCCGCCGACAACGTTCATTTGCCGATCAACTCATAGGGAAAATCGGGCTTCTTGCCGTTGGCGCGGGCATGTTCCACCGTCAAACTCACCACTTGCCCGCGCGCGTCGAGATCGACCGTGAGGTTTTCCCCCACATCGCGCGTCGTTGCCGCCGTCGCCTCGGTCAGCTCGATGAACAGCGTGTCGGTGTCCTCGAAATAGTTCACCTTCATTGTTCATCTCCGGTGAAACCGCGGTCGAAAAACGTCTTATTCCACCTTCGGAAACAGCGGCGTCGCCTCGCCGAGCAGATGCCCGTCCGCCAGCGGGGTGTCGAACAATTCCGACAACG